>JAYKIX010000066.1:0-4505 GCA_035286005.1 Synechococcus sp.
CTTGCCGAAGTGGGCTGCGGCCATGGCGAGAAGATCCCGGGAGGGAGGGGCTTCGGTGATGTCCAACAGGTCATAAGAAATGCCCTCCTGCTCCAACCAGGCCAGCGCTTTGCGGCACGTGGAGCAGCGGGGATAACTCCAAATGCGGAGTGGATCAGCCAAGAATCACTTCCCGAGAAGATTCTTCACGGCACCAATCAGGCTGTTGGAGCCTTTACCAACGCCGTCCGCAGGGCGGGTACGAACCGTGACGTCACCATTGACGCTGGTGCGGCAGCTGAGGCGATAGTTGGCGGGACGGTCAGCCAAATAAATCTCTTCCACATCGCTACGGGGGGAAAGGTTCTGAGCACCCTCAACCACCTCGACAACACAGGTACCGCACTGACCAACGCCACCGCAGTTGTTGAGATTATTCAAGCCCTTGTAAGGGTTGATACCAGCGTCGAGCGCCGCCTTCCGCAGATTGGCACCTTCGATGCAACCGACCTGCTGGCCTTCCTGCTCAAAACGGATGGTGGGCACGGGTCGTTCACATGCTGGGCGCGCACCAACTTACAAGCAACCGGTCGCGTTCCGACGCATCTGCAACGAATTCATCGGGAACTTCATCGAGACTTCTCTCGCAGGCCTGCCGCAGCAATGCATTGCTGCAACAGAGGCAGTACAGCGTCGGCGTCTCGCCAACCGCCAATGGACGTCACCCGGCCCTCAAGGTTCTTGTAGACACGGAAGAATTCCGCAACGTCCTCAAGCTGATTGGGAGCAATCTGGCGGATGCTTTCAATTCCTTGCTGGCGGGGATCAGCCACAGGAACACAGAGAATTTTTCCGTCGTAATGCCCGGTGTCATGCATGTCGAGCACACCGATCGGGCGTGCCACCAACAGACATCCTGCAAAGGTCGGTTCCTCCATGATCACCATGGCATCCAAGGCAGAGCCGTCCTCAGCCAGGGTGTTGGGAATAAATCCGTAGTCGAACGGATATCGAACTGATGAGTGCAGAACCCTGTCGAGGGCCATCACGCCAGCCCCTTCGTAATACTCGTATTTATTTCGACTCCCCGCTGGGATTTCAACCACCAGGTTGACGAGACCCGGTGACGGCGACGGAGGGAGAGAGCGGAGATCCATCGCGATCCTGCGCAATGGGAGCGGTACTGGGCCCCGCCGGACGGTTGGTGAGCACTGCTGCCACCGGAAAGCCCAGGGTGGAAAGGGCCAATGTGAAACCTGTCAGAACGAGAGCTGGTCCTGACAGATCAACAATGTCGGAGCCGGGGGAATCGGCCAGAGAAGGTTCAGAAAGCGAACCGTTGGCAGGCTCGGGGTCCATGCAGGGGTGAGAAAGGACAACCCACTCAGGCTTTCGCTGGAGCGATTGCGAGTGAGCAGCAATGGTCGGAACAGACCAACACTCACTTCATCATGACACCGATTCCGGCGTGAAGGGCTCAGGCGAGAACGGTCAGGCGGCGGGGCGATCCTGACGCTCGCGATGAGCGGCCAGATCCGAGGGGTCAGACGGGGCGATCTGAAGACCATCCAGCTGGGAGCGGATCATGCGCAACTCGTCAAGAATCGCTGCGAGGCACTGCTGGGTTGCCGTGGACGGCGAGTTGAGCACCTCAACGGTGACCTCCTTGATCCGGAGCACGTCTTTTGCGAACCGCGCCACCTCATTGGGATGAAACAGCAGAGGATCCTTTTGATCACTCCGATACTCGGGATTGAGCTTGCGAGGATTAAAGGGTGGGTTGAGGTTGCGGGGATCTGTGTTGGTGTAGCGATAGACCGAAGCCCTGGAGCGATTCAGGGATTTCTGAACTTCTTCGATCCCCACCAGCGACTCGGATCGCGCCATCACAGCATCCACATCGGTGCCACTTTCAACGCTTGAAATGGGCGCGGAAAGGGTGGGATCAACCGAGCGGGGATACATGAAAAAGCCGAGTGCAACCAGGTGTCTCGCGGACGCTAGCAGTTGAGACTCATGCCGCAGCCTTCGTTGCGGCCCTTCGTGCCACTTCCCTGATCGCCCACGCAGAAGCCTGCACGCGCAGCGGTGATAGCTTCCCGCTTCGTATGCCACCTCCCCTATGCGCGTCTCCCGCCTCATGCTGGTGACGTTGCGGGATGTACCCGCCGACGCGGAGATCGCATCCCATCAGTTGCTGTTGCGCGGCGGCTACATCCGTCGAGTTGGTTCCGGCATCTATGCCTATCTGCCACTGATGTGGAGGGTGCTGCGCAAGATCAGCGCCATCGTTCAGGAGGAAATGGACGCCACTGGTGCGCTGGAAACCCTCCTGCCCCAACTGCAGCCAGCCGAGCTCTGGGAACGCAGTGGCCGCTGGCAGGGCTACACCGCCGGGGAAGGAATCATGTTTCACCTGGAGGATCGCCAAGGGCGCCAGGTGGGCCTGGGTCCTACCCACGAGGAAGTGGTGACAGCTCTGGCAGGAGAACTGCTGCGCTCCTACCGCCAGCTTCCCGTGACGGTGTATCAGATCCAGAGCAAATTCCGGGATGAGATCCGACCCCGCTTCGGGCTGATGCGAGGGCGTGAATTCATCATGAAAGACGCCTATTCGTTCCACGCAGACGAGGACGATCTGCAGCGCTGTTACAGCGAAATGGATCGGGCCTACCGCCGTATCTTTGAGCGCTGCGGCCTGCAGGCGGTCGCCGTCGAGGCCGACAGCGGAGCCATCGGTGGCGCTGCTTCGCAGGAATTCATGGTCACCGCGGAAGCCGGAGAAGACCTGATCCTGACCAGTGAGGACGGAAGTTACGCCGCCAATCTCGAAAAGGCGGTGTCCATTCCATCGGAAGCAACTCCGCTTCCCTCCGGAAATACCAAGGTCATCGATACCCCTGACCAGGGGAGCATCGACGCGTTGTGCCGCGCCCAGAAGCTCGACAGCAGCCAGGTGGTGAAAGTCTTGGTGCTGCTGGCACGCATGGAGTCCGGTGCTCAACAGCCGGTGCTGGTGTGTCTGCGCGGCGACCAGGAACTCAACGATGTGAAGCTGGTCAACGCGATCACGGATGCCCAGCACGATGGCGTGCTGGATGTGACGCCGGTGAGCGCTGACCAAGTGGCCAACCAGGGACTGGACGCCTGGCCCTTCGGAGCTCTCGGCCCCGACCTGCCGGATGACGTCCTCTCAGGGGCCAAAACCTGGGCGAACCGCTTCCTTCGCTTCGGCGATCCCACAGCCCTGGATCTGGAGCGTTTCGTGTGTGGAGCCAATCGTCCCGATCAGCACCGCTGGGGCAGCAGCTGGGAGGACCTGGCCTGCAATCCCATGGAAGTGGACCTGCGCAATGCCCAGGCTGGCGACCGGTGCCTTCAGGCTCCGGAACAGACCCTGGTGGCACGCAGGGGCATTGAAGTGGGGCACATCTTCCAGCTGGGACGGAAATATTCCGAAGCAATGGACGCCACCTTCACCACCGCTGAAGGGAGCCAGGAAGCGTTCTGGATGGGCTGCTACGGGATCGGCGTCTCACGGCTTGCCCAGGCGGCCGTGGAGCAGCATCACGATCAGGCCGGTATCTGCTGGCCACTGGCCATCGCACCTTTTGAGGCCGTCATCGTTGTGGCCAACATGCAGGAGGACATCCAGGTAGAGCTTGGAAACCGGCTTTACCTACAACTGCAATCCAACGGAATCGACGTTCTTCTGGATGACCGCAGTGAGCGCGCCGGCGTCAAATTCAAGGACGCCGACCTGATTGGAATTCCCTGGAGGCTGGTGGTGGGCCGCGATGCCGCCAACGGACAGGTGGAGCTGGTGGAACGCACCACCCGGGAGGCCCAGGTGATGGACCAGGCCGAAGCGGTCGCAGCCCTGGTCGAAGCAATCAAAGGCGCCACCACCCCTACAGTCGATTGAATCCGGAGCAGCGTCCATGTTCACCGCCCTGCAACGTCTGACCAGACAACTGATGAGCCTGACCCTGGCGGCCTGCCTGGGCCTTTGCCTGATGCTCACAGCCTGTTCCGGCGCCGGGGCTTCGACCCTCACTGGCGATTACGTGGAGGACACCGTGGCCGTGGTTCATACCCTCCAGACCACAATCGCCATGGCCCAGGACGATGAAGGGCGTGCCGAAGCCGAAACAGCCGCCACAGCGCTGATCAACGACTACATGTCGCGCTATCGCCCCCGTCCCCAGGTGAATGGCCTCAGCTCGTTCACCACGATGCAGACCGCCCTGAACTCCCTGGCTGGTCACTACAAGACCTATGCCAATCGCCCCCTTCCTGACGCACTGCGCACTCGTGTTGACAAGGAACTGGGCAAAGCCGAAAAGGCCGTTGTTCGCGGCAGCTGATCCCCCATCCTGATTCGCAACGATTCCCCCGGCCCTTTTGACCGAAGGCAGGGGGAGCTGCGAAACTGCTTGATTGTGCAGATTGGCGGCTTCGGGCCGCAGTGTCTTTGGCCAACGTTGTCGTCATCGGTGCGCAGTGGGGTGACGAGGGAAAAGGGA
>JAYKIX010000067.1:0-7546 GCA_035286005.1 Synechococcus sp.
CCCAGAGGCGGAAGCGCTCTTCATCGAGGGCCACCAGGCGTCCTGCTCGATCAACGATTGGACGCCGCGTCCCCAGAGGATCGGTGCGCTGGGTCTGCACGCTACGGGCACGGGCTTCGAGAGCAGATGCTTGGAAGACCTGTAACCAGGACATCCGGCCCATCAGACCAATCAGACAAAAGCAGAGGAGGAAGAAGACCCACCGCATCCGAGAGGCGGGGACGGTTTCGAGCGGAACAACGCGTTGACCGCGACGCCGGCGCCTGGAAACTCTTTGGCCTGAGGCGTCGGCCATGACCTCAATACCCCTGATGAATGGGCTGGTCCATCCAGGACTGGATCATCGCCAGGTGGTCAGCATCGGCAGTGTTGGATCCCACCGATGGACGATCGAGGTAAACCAGATTGGAGACTTTTGTCGGCACCATGACACCTGGAGTGCTGGCTTTCTGAAGCAGATGACGCTCCAGATTGGCCGTCGACTCGGTGAGACGGTGGGACAGGCTACGGGTGTCCTCCAGCTGATGGAACGCCATGGTCCAGCGATGCTGCCAATGGAGCGTGAGGCCTGACAAGGCCACCACTGCCAGAACCACCCCACACAGTGATCCATCCGCCACACGGTGCAGCCCTGCGAGCAGGGGGGACTTCCGGGCCATCTTCTGGGCCGACATGGACCCTTGGATCAGCTCGAACGTCTCTGTGGCGCGAGAACGCTGAACGGGAACGAGGCGTTGCTGGGGGACGGCGCTCACGACGAGGCACATTACTGGCGTTAGTGAACCACTCACCAGGCGCTCTCGCAAGCCTGCAAACATCCTGTTGTGACGGGAATCTGACACTCAAGATCCCAGCAGAACCAGATTCAGAAACGTGGCAGCGTTCCAGCAGGCGTGCATCACCACGCAAGGCAGCAGACGACCACTGCTGAGACGCAACATGGCCAAGCCGATACCTAACACAAACAGGGGGGGAAGTTCCCCAAGGCTGAGGTGTGCCACTGCAAACACCAACCCACTGAGAACGACGCCCCAGCCGCTCCCCAACCAGCGGGAAAGCACCGGCAACAAAACGCCCCTGAACACCAACTCTTCGAACAGCGGAGCCAACACCACGGCTGTGAGAGCCAGCAGCAGCAAAGCCAGCGGATTACTGCTGCGAAGCACCATCTCGAGAAGGGGATTACTGCCCCCTTGATCACCCAGCAGAAGCCCCATCAGCCAACCGGTGAGCACCACTGGGGGCATCACCATCAACCAACCACGCATGCCCTGGAGCAAGGCACGGAACACGGGCTGAATGCGCCATTGCAACCAACCTCCGGTGGGCACCTCGACCTCAGAAAGCCCATCGAGTTGCAGCCTCAAAATGGCCAGGGGAGGCACCGCGAGGGTGACATACCCGAGCAGCACAACCACGGCCTGCGCCAGGGATGCGGATTGCCCCTTGGCGATGAGGGCAAACAAAGGGCCGACCAGCACCGGCAGCAACACTTCGCCCAGCAGCACGAAACCACCGGCCACCAGAATGGCCATGTCCGCCGGTGTCAATAACGGCCCCATCACAGGAGGCCAGCTGGCCAGTCTGGAACGAACCTTCATCCAGAGGTGTCTCAGCAGCAGCAGCACTCCCACCATCAGCGAGGAGATCGGGAGCAGTTGGGCCAACACCAACCGTTGTGACGCCGCTGCCGCGGCCTCCGCATCCCGGTCATCGCTGCACTGATCGCCGCGGCCTCCCAAGGCCTTGCAACCGAGCATCCTCAGCAGTGGATCGAATTCGGGGGCTTCAAGCAGGGCCGCATCGGCATCTCGCAAACCGGCCCCCGGGCGATGGCGAGCCAGAACGTCCTGGAAGGACGAGAACACAGGGGTTTGAAAGGGTGCACTCAGGGCGGCCTGCCGTTGCCCCTCATCCCCGGTGAGGGAAGCGAGCAGCAGACGCTGGCGTTCATCGAGGCGATCGAGGGGCACCTCCAGGAAGGCCTCCAGCAGCTGGGCCGAAGCATCACCGCCGGTCAGCAATGGCCTCAGCTGTGCGGGAAGAGCGGGCTCAGCCAGGAGCGCCTTCTCCTGCTGCTGCAGGGCGAGAGCAGGGGTCACCGACTCGCGACTGAGGCTGTTCTGCAGGCCGGAAAACCAAACTGCCATGGCCAGCAGGAGCGAGATCAGCGCCAGCAGCGCCTTGGCGGACAACTGGCGCTCGGTCGGCGAGGGCGTCAACAGATCCTGGGCGAGTAGCAACGATTCTCACCGCAGTGCCGGACCGGCGTTAAACCCATGGGCAGTGGGCCACGGGAATGGTGCCCAATACGATGGCCGCGCCTCGACCTCATCACCTGTGTCTCTCCGTCTCCTTCTGGTGCGCCACGGCCTGAGCAGCTTCAACGTGGAGCGCCGTATCCAGGGGAGGGATGACCTTTCTGTTCTCACCCCTGAAGGCGAAGAACAAGCCCGCCACACCGGCAACGCTCTGAAGGATGTGCCGATCCACGCGGCCTATTGCTCACCGCTGAGGCGAGCTGCCTCCACCTGTGATGGCCTGCTGAAGGCCCGTGGCCAGGCGCTTACAGCGGTGATGGACGAGGGACTGCTCGAGATTGATCTGGAGCCATGGAGCGGGATGAGCGCTGATGAGCGCGCTGGCCGTGATCCTGAAGCCTTCAAGGCCTGGAAACTGAACCCAGAATCCCTGGAGCTCACCCGCAAGGACGGCAGCCGCTACCGCCCCCTCCCGGAACTGATGCAGCAGGCCCGAGACTTTCTGCACCGTCTGCTGGAGCGCCACAGCATCCACGGCAACGACACCGTGCTGGTGGTAGGGCATAACGCCATCCTCCGCTGCTTGATGCTTGTGTTGCTGGGTGAGCCTGAACAGGGCTTCCGCCGCCTGCAGATCGATAACGCCTCCCTGTCGGTGTTCAACCTCAGCGCCAAGCCTGGGGGCGGGCAACAGGTGCAGATCGAATGCCTCAACAACACCGCACACCTGGGGCAGACCCTGCCGAAGAAGGGCAAGGGTGCCCGTCTTGTGCTCGTCCGTCATGGCGAGACCAACTGGAACCGCCAGGGCCGCTTTCAGGGGCAAATCGACATTCCTCTCAACGAGAACGGCCATGCCCAGGCTGAAGCCGCGCGGGGGTTTCTGGAATCGGTGTCTCTGCAGCGGGCATACAGCAGTTCAATGTCCAGACCTCGTCAAACCGCTGAGGGGATTCTTCGCTCTCACCCCGGGGTGCCCATGACCCTGACGCAAGGACTGGTGGAAATCGGCCATGGTTTATGGGAGGGAAAACTCGAAGCTGAGATCCAAGCGGAATGGGGCGACCTGTTGGAGGAGTGGAAGCGCACACCGGAAACAGTGCAGATGCCTGAGGGGGAAACAATCCAAGACGTCTGGAAGCGCTCTGTCCGCACCTGGAACACCATCGCCGGCAGCCTTGAGCCCGAAGAGACAGCCCTTGTGGTGGCCCATGACGCCGTGAACAAAACAATCCTCTGCCACCTGCTCGGCCTCACGCCCGCAGACATTTGGGCTGTCAAACAGGGCAACGGTGGCGTCACCGTGGTCGACATGCCGACCGATCCGGGCCAGCCTGCAGTGGTGACCTGTCTCAATCTCACTTCCCACCTCGGGGGAGTGCTGGACCGAACTGCAGCAGGCGCCCTCTGAGCCGATGCCACTGACCGTTCTGCTCGACCCCGTTCGCATCCTTCTCGGCAGCGGACGGGAGCCAATCGAAACCGGAGCGGCCCTGATCCAGAGCGACCAGCTGGTGGCACTGGGCGATGAAGCCCGCGCTCAGGCAGCCCAGCGAGGAGTACCTGCGCAAAGCGCATCCCATCAGCTGTTGGCCCCCTGCCTGGTCGACCCCCACTCCATCCTCGAAGAACCCTTTGGCTCTCTAAACGAAACGCTGAGCAGCCTCTGCCATGCGGCGGCTCGGGCGGGTTATGGCCAGGTGGCTCTTCTCCCTCAGGCCGAGGTCTGGCGCGACAGGATCGAACGGCTTCAGGGCTACCGGAACCCCGACAATGGTGATGTGCTCCTGCACCTTTGGGGGGCCCTCAGCCTCGACGGCAAGGGCCAACAACTAAGTTCCCACGCTGATCTGCTTGCACAAGGAGCCATCGGTCTCTGCGATGGCGAGGCCATGCCTGCTGCCAGCCTGCTGGAACGCAGTCTTCTGCTCGGTGAAATGGGTTCCGCCCCGATTCTGCTGGCGCCGCGGGACCCCAAACTCCAGGGCGATGGCATGGTGCGAGAAGGCGTGGAGACCCTTAGGGCAGGCTGGCCGATGGACCCGATCGCCAGCGAGACCCTTCCTTTGGGGCAGCTGCTGGAACTGCAGCGCCTCTTCCCTCAGCGGTCCCTTGTGGCCATGAACCTTTCGACAGCCGAAGGAGTCCATCGCCTGCAGTCGGCTGAAGTGAAGCCCAAGGCAAGCGTGCATTGGTGGCACTTGGTGACCGACCGCAGCCAACTCGCACCCACCTCCATGGGTTGGTGTGTCACCCCCTCCCTCGGGGGAGTTGAGGATCGCAACACCCTCACAACGGCCTTGCGCCATCGCCTCATCACCGCCATCGGCGTCCACGCAGTGCCTCTGGACACCGAAGATTGCCTGTTGCCCCCTGGCCAAAGACGCCCCGGACTTGTGGGACATCAGCTGGTGCTGCCCCTGCTCTGGCAAAGATTGGTGGAAGATCAGGGCTGGTCGATTGCTGAACTGTGGGAAGCGCTCAGTTTTGGCCCCTCATCGTTGCTTCAACAACCAGAGGAAGAACTCCGCCTTGGCAGCAACCGCTGGTTGCTGTTTGATCCAGACATGACCTGGACCGCCAGCGCCGATCATCCCAATGCAGCGCAAGCGGCCAATCAACCTCTGCAGGGCACCACGGTAAAAGGGGCCGTGGTGGCCTGCGGGCTCAGAGGCCCAGCCCCCCGGAACGACTGAGCGGCCAGAAACGCCATGTGGCACGCCCGATGATTTCCGAATCGGGCACGAACGGCCCACCGGGCCAGTAACGGCCATCCCAGCTGTTGGCACGGTTATCGCCCAGCACCAGCACATGGTCTTTGGGCACAGTGACATTGAGGGTCTTGCAGCGGCTCATCCCCTGCTCGTCCAACTGGCAGAAATTGGACACATAGGGCTCGCGAAGCGCTTCACCATTGAGTGTCACCTCCCCACGGGGGTTGACCACCACCTGATCACCGGGGATACCCACCACACGCTTGATGTAGGCATCACAGGCCGGGTGCCGCAGACCCGGGATCAACCCAAAAAGAGGAACATTCGCCAAGGCGCACTGCAATCCAGAGGGCTGGTTGGGGCTGCGCAGGGCCGGGTCAAATGCATGGGGTGCATTGAAAACAATGATTTCCCCGCGCCGAGGCTTGCGCTGCAGATAGCTGAGTTTCTCCACCAGCAGTCGATCATCGATTTGAAGCCCAGGGAGCATCGAACCGGAGGGAATAAAACGTGCCTCGGCTACATATTCACGCAGACCGAAATACAGAGCGATGGTGAACAACACCGGTGCCCAGAAGTCCCAGAAAGGGTGATCTTGATGACGCTTCGAGGGCTTGGGTGAAGCGGGCTGGCCTGGCGACGCCGCATTCTGGGGCGATGACTCGCTGAATGGTCCGTCGTTCTGCGCGTCTGCCAATTCAGCTCGAAAAGAAGTTCGAGCCACGATAGGCGTGACAGGGATCCGCTTCTAGCCTGGGATCTGGCGAAATATTTCATGGTCCGCCCCCGCTGGCAAGGCATGCAAACGACCGGGTCGAGTCGGTTCTGGCGCCGATGGGACCAGACCGTGGCCTTGATCGCTGCGGCGAACCTGGCCTGGGTTCTGTTTGACGTCACCTATGTGCCGCTCCGGAGCTTCTGGCTTCAGCGCACCCTGTACCCGCTGCCATCCGTCAGCCTGGGGATCCCCCTGCCCTGGCTGCCTGACATCACCCCGATCTACGACCCCGTCAAAGGAATCGAGCCCCACCGGGACACCAGCGCCTACATGAGCCTGTTTCGCGAGCTCGAACAAGTTGCGGCACAACAGGGAATCAACAGCCCCGCGGCACGCCAGCGGCGGCTGGAAATGGTGGTGCGCAACAGCCAGCTGATCGATGAAAATCCTTTCGTGGGGTCTGGGAATGCCGGCACCCTCGAGAAACTGAAAAATCGTCTGCGGGCTCGAGCGGCGATGGATTCCCCCAAACAAGCCGCCGCCCATCTCCTTGGAGACCGCTACCTCAGCACCCACGACTGGAAAGCGGAACGGGACTTCTGGAACCGCCAAATCCTGCCGCTTGCTGCCACCAATCACTGGCGCGGGATCAATGAAAGCGGGCTGCCCATCGATCACTCCTGGCGGATCGATGTTCCGTTTCAGATCCTGTTTCTGATCGATATTCTTCTGCGCACGGTGCGGCTGAAGAGGCGCTACCCAGGCATCCGGTGGCGGGATGCCCTGCTGCGGCGATGGATCGACCTGCCGCTGCTCCTGCCGTTTTGGCGCCTGCTGCGGGTTGCCCCCGTCACCGAACGTCTGTCCAAGGCCCAGTTGATTCAGCTGGAACCCTTACGCACAGTCGTCAGCCGTGCCGTCGTGGCCTTGCTCGCACTCGAACTGTTCGAGGTGCTCACGGTGAGGATTCTTGATGCCATGCAGCAGCTGATCCGCTCCCCCCACCTCCCGCAACGCATCCGTGGGCTGCGCAGCCACCAGTCGATCGATGACAACGGTGAACGGGAACTCGCCGAACTGCTGCGCCTGTGGCTGCCCCTGCTGCTCACACAAGTGGGGCCTGGGATGCGCCCTCAGCTCGTAGCGCTGTTCGGTCATGCCCTGCAACGCAGTGTGAGCGATGGGATGGTGCCGGCACCACTGCGGGAGCTGGCACCGATCCAGAAGGCAGAGACTGAATTCAGCCGCCAACTCGCCGGGGGGATGGTGGATGCCCTGCTTGGCCTCTCTCGTTCGGCAGGAGACCGGCTGGGCAAACGCGACATGGAACTGGAGGATCTCTCGATTGATGTGCTGGACCGTTTCTGGGATGAGCTGGCCCGCACCCTCGAGAAGGGACCTGTGCTGGACCGCAGCCAGGAGCTGGTTTCGGCGTTCTTGGAGGAGCTGAAACGAACCAGCGTGCTTCAACTACGCACCCAAGGCGGTGTGAGCGAGTTGATCACTGAGCTGGATGGACTGAACTTCAGCGCCGAAATGCCTCGGCCCACTGATCGGGCTTGAAACCCACCAGAAACGCGTCGCCGGGAAGGGCCACAAACGGACGTTTGATCAATTTGCCATCGGCGGCGAGTGCATCCAAGGCTTGCCTGTCACTCATGGCCTTAACGACAGTCGAACCAAGCGCCCGGTAGCTCTGACCACTGGTGTTGAACAGTGGTTCACGCTTGCCGAAGTGGGCTGCGGCCATGGCGAGAAGATCCCGGGAGGGAGGGGCTTCGGTGATGTCCAACAGGTCATAAGAAATGCCCTCCTGCTCCAACCAGGCCAGCGCTTTGCGGCACGTGGAGCAG
>JAYKIX010000068.1:0-5062 GCA_035286005.1 Synechococcus sp.
ACGGCCACTGCACACCCGTTGTGGCCAAGATCGAAAAATTTGAAGCGATCGACCAGATCGACGCGATCCTGCCGCTTTGCGATGGCGTGATGGTGGCCCGCGGCGACCTTGGCGTGGAGATGCCTGCTGAAGAGGTGCCCCTGCTTCAAAAGGAACTAATCCAGAAGGCCAACAGCCTCGGCATCCCGATCATCACGGCCACCCAGATGCTCGATTCGATGGCCTCCAGCCCCAGGCCAACCCGTGCTGAAGTCAGCGATGTCGCCAATGCCATTCTTGATGGCACCGATGCAGTGATGCTCTCCAACGAAACTGCGGTTGGCGACTTTCCCGTGGAAGCGGTCGAAACCATGGCCACGATCGCCCGCCGAATTGAGAAGGACTATCCACAGCGACGCATCGACAGCCACCTCCCCTGCACCATCCCCAATGCCATCAGCAGCGCGGTGAGCACAATTGCTAGCCATCTCAATGCCGCTGCCATCCTTCCGCTCACAAAATCGGGGGCCACAGCCCATAACGTGAGCAAATTCCGTCCAGCTGCTCCAATCCTGGCCATCACCAGTGAGCCCCGCGTGGCCTGCAAACTGCAACTGGTATGGGGAGTCACTCCCCTGGTCACCGCATCCCAGGAGCGGACCTCATCCACTTTTGCCGCCGCCATGGCCATCTGCAGCGAGCGTGGCTGGCTCAAGCAGGGTGATCTCGTGGTGCAAACCGCTGGCACCCAGCCCGAAGTGTCCGGTTCCACGGATTTGGTGAAAGTTGGAATCGTTGGCAATGATGGCCTTCTCGACAGCACCCATCACAACGCCACCATCTGAGCTCTAGGCCATGGCCAGCAAGCTGCCGCTCACCGAAACCGTGGGCATGGCTCTCACAACCCTGAGGACCAATCGATTGCGAAGCTTGCTCACCATGCTGGGCATCGTGATCGGCAACGCATCTGTGATCACCTTGGTCGGTGTGGGGCGCGGAGCCCAAAACCTGGCAGAGGATCAACTCAGCAATCTCGGAGCGAACGTTCTCTTCGTCGTGCCTGGGAACAACGACACCCGACGCCGCGGAGTGGCATTTCCCAAAACCCTTGTGCTGGAGGATGCGCAAGCCATTGCCGATCAGGTGCCGAGCGTCAAACGCGTCGCCCCTCAAATCAGCACCAGTGCTGTCGTGCAGGCCGGTTCCAGAAGCTCGAGCAGTTCCATCAACGGAGTCACCCAGGCGTTCCTTCCGGTGCGCAGTTTTGAAGTTGCCCGGGGACGCTTCATCAGTGAGCAGGATGAACGGGCCGCGAGATCTGTGGTGGTGATTGGACCTGATCTGCGCGACAAACTCTATCCAACAGGTGAGCCGATCGGCCAGACCCTCCGCATCAAGGATCAGAGCTTCAGCGTGATCGGCGTGATGGCACCCAAAGGTGCCGTGTTTGGCAATAACCAAGACGAAAATGCCTACATCCCCCTTTCGACCATGGTGAGTCGGCTGACCGGTCGGGATGCCACCTACGGCATCAGCCTCAGCTTCATCAGCGTGGAAGCGAACAACGAAGCCAGCACCGGGCCCGCCAAATTTCAAATCACCAACCTGCTCCGCCAACGCCATCGAATCCTTCGGGATGACGATTTCGCGGTCCGCTCGCAGAAGGATGCACTCACCATCGTGGGCACAATTACCGGTGGGCTAACGCTGTTGCTGGCAGCGATTGGTGGGGTTTCCCTGCTGGTGGGCGGCATCGGGATTATGAACATCATGTTGGTGTCGGTGAGCGAGCGCACCGAAGAGATCGGTCTGCGAAAAGCTTTGGGGGCAAGAAGCTCAGATGTACTGAGCCAGTTCCTCGTTGAATCTCTGGTGCTGGCCACGCTGGGGGGCGTGATTGGCACTGCGGCAGGTCTCGGGACTGTGGCCGCCGCCGCTGCCCTCACACCCTTGCCAGCAACGATTGGTGCTTCCGTGGTGCTAGTGACTGTGACCTTGTCGGGCTCAATCGGGTTGTTTTTCGGTGTTGTTCCAGCCCGCAGGGCCGCACGCCTCGATCCGATCGTGGCGTTGCGTAGCCTTTGACCCGAAACCCGAAGGATTTCTGGCCTGAGATCCACCGATTGGGCGGTCGCAACTCTTAAAGTTGTCGCACTTTCGGGGTCTCCATGAATCAACGCTGGCGCCAGATCGCTCTCTGGATACTTCCCATCGGCGTTGCATTGCTCCTGGGCTGGCAGCTCATTGGCAATGGTGGACTTCAAGCCCTCAACCCCAGCGGCCCCACGGTGGCTCCTCGCAATGCGGCCGTGGGTCGCATGAGCTACGGGCGTTTTCTTGATTACGTCGAAGCCGGTCGCATCACGGCCGTGGATATCTACGACGGTGGACGCAACGCGGTGGTCGAGGCCGTTGATCCTGAGATTGACAACCGTGTTCAACGCTTGCGGGTGGATCTCCCCGGTCTTGCCCCTGAATTGATCAATACCCTGAAACAAGAAGGCATCAGCTTCGATGTTCACCCCCCTCGCACAGCACCGCCAGCCTTAGGCGTGTTGGGCAACCTGCTCTTCCCACTTCTGTTGATCGGTTCATTGATTTTCCTGGCTCGCCGTGGGAACGGCATGCCTGGTGGACCTGGTCAGGCAATGCAGTTCGGCAAAACCAAGGCTCGCTTCGCGATGGAAGCAGACACCGGCGTCAAGTTCGACGACGTGGCAGGCGTGGCTGAAGCAAAGCAAGACCTCCAGGAAGTGGTGACGTTCCTCAAGCAACCTGAGCGGTTCACCTCCGTTGGTGCACGGATTCCCAAGGGTGTTCTCCTGGTAGGTCCTCCGGGAACCGGCAAGACTCTGCTTGCCAAAGCCATCGCTGGTGAGGCTGGAGTTCCCTTTTTCTCTCTCTCGGGTTCGGAATTCGTTGAAATGTTCGTGGGCGTGGGCGCCAGCCGAGTTCGCGACCTCTTCAAGCGGGCCAAGGAAAACAGCCCTTGCCTGATCTTCATCGATGAGATCGATGCCGTGGGGCGTCAACGCGGAGCTGGCATCGGCGGCGGGAATGACGAGCGTGAACAGACCCTTAACCAGCTGCTCACTGAGATGGATGGTTTCGAGGGCAACAGCGGGATCATCATCCTGGCGGCAACCAACCGCCCTGACGTACTCGACTCCGCTCTGATGCGTCCTGGTCGTTTTGACCGACAAGTGACGGTCGACGCACCCGACATCAAAGGACGCCTTTCCATCCTTGAGGTGCATGCTCGCAACAAGAAGCTTGACGCAGATCTGACTCTCGAGAGCATTGCTCGGCGTACCCCAGGATTCACCGGGGCTGACCTCGCCAACCTTCTCAATGAAGCTGCGATCCTCACGGCCCGTCGCCGGAAAGACACCATTGGCCTGACAGAAATCGATGATGCCGTCGATCGGATCATTGCCGGCATGGAGGGACAACCCCTCACCGATGGCCGAAGCAAGCGTCTGATTGCTTATCACGAAGTGGGCCATGCCTTGGTGGGCACTCTGGTCAAAGCCCACGACCCTGTGCAGAAAGTCACCCTGATCCCCAGAGGGCAGGCCCAAGGCCTCACCTGGTTCTCCCCTGATGAAGAACAGATGCTGGTGTCCCGGGCACAGCTGAAAGCACGGATTATGGGTGCACTTGGTGGCCGTGCTGCAGAAGATGTGGTGTTCGGGTATCAGGAGGTCACCACCGGTGCTGGTGGCGACATCCAGCAGGTGGCCTCGATGGCACGCCAGATGGTGACCCGCTTCGGCATGTCAGACCTGGGTCCTGTCGCATTGGAAGGTGGTGGCCAGGAGGTCTTTCTCGGTCGCGACCTGATGACTCGTAGCGACGTGTCCGACTCCATCGCCAAGCAGATTGATGAGCAGGTCCGGGCCATGGTCAAACGTTGTTACAGCGAAACCGTTGAATTGGTTGCTCAGCACCGCGAGGCCATGGATCACCTGGTGGAGCGATTGATTGAAATCGAAACCATGGACGGTGATGAGTTCAGAACTCTGGTTTCCGAATTCACATCCATTCCTGAAAAAGATCGCACCGAACCAGTGTTGAATTCCTGAATCAGAAGCCAGCACTTCCACCATTCGGAACCAAAAAAAGCCTGCCACACCCGGCAGGTTTTTTTTGATTTTCAAAATCCTGTAAGCACAAAAAAACCCGCTAAAGCGGGTTTGAAAACCATGATGGATGGGATGACGTTCAAACAGGATGAACAGGACGGCGATCAATCACTGTGTCGATCAGACCATACTCAACGGCTTCATGGGGAGACATGAAAAAATCGCGATCAGTATCAAGTTGAATCTTGTCCAAAGGCTGCCCACTACGCTCTGACAACTCGCGATTGAGCTTATCTTTCAAGAACAGGATTTCGTCGGCCTGGATGCGAATATCACTGGCCTGCCCCCTTGCACCGCCAAGGGGCTGATGAATCATGATCCTGGAATGACGCAGGCTGCTTCGCTTGCCTTTGGCGCCAGCGCAGAGGAGAAAAGCGCCCATGCTTGCGGCAAGGCCGACGCAAACGGTATGCACATCCGGCTTGATGTGCTGCATGGTGTCAAAGATACCCAGGCCGTCATAAACAGATCCACCCGGTGAGTTGATATAGAGGTAGATATCTTTCTCTGGATCTTCAGCTTCAAGAAACAGGAGCTGGGCAACAATGCGATTCGCAGATTCACTGGTAACGGGTTCGCCCAGAAACACGATCCGTTCGCGCAGCAGACGTGAGTAAATATCGAAGGCCCTTTCACCCCGGCCTGATTCTTCGATCACGATCGGGATCATGCTGCACCACTTGAGGATGCGGCAATCCTAACGGCGGCGGCATCGGCGCTAAGGTCTATCTCTCTTTGTTTTGGTGCAGACACTTGGGTGAGCATCTGACCATTGCGGACAGCAAGCGGGCCTTCCATAACGCCTTCCCCCATGTGATCCCCTCGCTCTACAGGCGCACCGCCGACGAGCTGCTTGTGGAATTGCACTTGCTCAGCCATCAGAAGCACTTCCAGGTGGATGCGCTGTTTGCTGTAGGCCTGCATCAGGTGTTCAATGC
>JAYKIX010000069.1:0-14052 GCA_035286005.1 Synechococcus sp.
GTTCCACAACTCAGCCAAGCTCTGCCAAAGGAGCGGCCTGGAGGCCTTCCACTTCGCTGAGGTAACGCGCCAGCACATCGTTTTGACCATGGGTCACATACACCTGCCTGGCACCGCTCTCCTTCACCGTGCGAATCAAGCCCTGCCAGTCGGCATGGTCGCTGAGCACGAAGCCACGCTCATAACCCTTTCGGCGACGAGCACCTCGGACCGCCATCCAGCCTGAGGCAAAGGCCGTCTGGGGGGAAGGGAATCGACGCATCCAACTCGAGCGATGGGCTGATGGCGGCGCCAGCACCAGGCGGCCTGCGAGCGACTCTTGTCGTGACAGCTCACTGACTGGGCGGGTGGGAACCATGGGGATGGCTGCTCCCCGGTAGTGCCGGGTCACCGTTTCCACGGCTCCGTGCAACAGCACCTCGTCCTGCACGCCAATTGCTGCCAGCTCGGCCAGGACCCGTTGGGCCTTCCCGAAGGCATAACAAAACAGCAGTGAAGGCCTGCTTTGGTCTCCCTGCCACCAGTTCTGAATGCTGCGGGCGAGGGTGGCCCCATCGCTCCAGCGATAGATGGGCAGCGCGAAGGTTGCTTCAGTGATCAGCACGTCGCAGCGCACCGGTTCGAATGGTTCGCAACTGGGGTCGGGGCAGCGCTTGTAGTCGCCGGTGATCACCCACACTTCATTGTTGTGCTCGAGACGGATCTGGGCACTGCCGAGCACATGGCCCGCGCTATGGAACGACACCAGTGCCTTTCCAATGGTGCGTTGTTCGCGGTAATTGAGGGTGTGCAGGCAGATGGTGCGTCCCAGCCTCTGGCGCAGGATCCCTTCACTGGCGGAGGTCGCCCAATATTCCCCGCACCCCGGCCTAGCGTGATCGGCATGGGCATGGGTGATCAGCGCCCGGGGCACCGGCCGATGGGGATCAATCCAGGCCTGTGCCGCTGGGCAATACAGGCCTTCCGCAGTGTTGATGACCAGAGACACAGCCAGGTTCTCTTCGCTGGACTAGAGGGATTGGGCGATGCTGAACACTTTTTTAGCTTCGGTGGTGTCTCCTTTGCAGGTCACACCCATGTTTTTGCGCATCACAGTTTCGCCGCCATAGAGGCCGTATTGCTTGGTGTTGTCAAAGCCCCAGGCACCGTCTTTTGAGTTCAAATCCCACACGAATACCTCACAACGGGTGCCATTGATCACAAATGACTCCCCGACTTCAGCCTTGATGCCAAGGGCGATTTGCGACTTACGGTTTTCAACCTTGAGCCCGTTGTCACTGAGGGCTGTGATGAGGTCATCAAGACCCAGTGTTTCTGGCTTGGCTTGTGCGCAGCCCATTACATCGATGCAGGCAAGCATGGTGATCCAATCACGAGAGCTAGGCATCGGGACTTACGGCAACGGCGCCAATTCTGCTGGGATTAGCGGCTCATGGCGAGCATGGTCTCAATGGGTTTGAGTGCTCGTACGCGGATGTTTTCATCCATCTCAATGGCGGGTTCACCTGTGGCCAGGCAGCGCCAGAGCTTCTCCAGGGTGTTGAGCCGCATGTAGGGGCAAGCGTTGCAGCTGCAGCCATCGGTGCCAGGCACATCGAGAAACTGCTTGTGGGGGAGACGCCGCTGCATCTGGTGGATGATGCCGGGCTCGGTGAGCACAATGAAGCTGCGGGAAGTGCTGGTTTCTGCGTAGTTCAACAGCTTGCTTGTGGAGCCGATGAAGTCGGCCAGATCGAGCAGCGGCTGGATGCACTCGGGATGGGCAATCACCTCGGCTTCCGGATGTTGAAGTTGCAGTTTCAGCAAGGCTTCTTCGCTGAAGGTTTCATGCACGATGCAGCGTCCGGGCCAGAGGGTGAGCTCGCGGCCGCTCTGATCCTGAACCCAGCGACCCAGGTTGCGATCGGGTGCGAACAGAATTGGTTTGTCAGCGGGGAGCTGGCGCACAAGATCCACCGCATTGCTGCTGGTGCAGATCAGGTCGCTCTGGGCCTTCACTGCTGCACTGCAGTTGATGTAGCTCACCACGATGTGATCAGGATGCTGGGCACGAAAGGCTGCAAATTCATCAGCCGGACAGTCATCGGCAAGGGAACAGCCGGCATCCAGATCAGGCAGCAGCACTGTTTTCTGGGGGCTGAGAATCTTGGCGGTCTCCGCCATGAAGTGAACACCGCAGAACACGATCACCGCGGCGTCGGTGTTGGCCGCTTGGCGCGATAGTTCCAGTGAATCGCCGATGAAATCGGCGATGTCCTGCACCTCGGGTTCCTGGTAATAATGCGCCAGGATCACCGCGTTTCTCTCTTTCCGGAGAGCATTGATCGCCGCCGGCAGGTCCGCTGGGGCCGGGGGAGCAGACAGGGCCGTCGATGGGGCGGTACCAGCGGTCATTAGGACCATCTGCGGCAAGATGAGTCACAGCCTAGGCATTGCTCCTGACTGCTCAGAGCCAGCGTTTGCGCCTTGCCATTGCCGGTGATCTTCACGGGGACTGGTCTGATGCTGATGTCGCCCTACTGGAGCGGCTGGCACCCGACGCTGTTTTGTTCGTGGGTGATCTCAGCGACGGCGATTTGAGACTCACCAAGTCGATCACCCGCCTGCCCTATCCGGTTGCGGTGATCCTTGGCAATCACGACCGAGGCCGGGATCCCACTGGCCAGGTGTTTCAGCAGCAGATCGATCTGCTTGGAGAGCGCCACTGCGCCTGGCGCCTACGCCGCTGGGACACGCCACAACTTGGCGTGGTGGGGTGCCGACCTGGCTCCGCCGGAGGTGGCTTCCATCTCTCCAGAGCTGTGCAGGCCGTGGTGGGCCCCATCACAGTGGAGCAATCGGCCGCCAGGATTGTGGAGGCCTGCGCGGCGGTGCCAGACGATTGGCCCCTGGTGCTCCTGGCCCATTCCGGCCCCACCGGACTGGGCTCGGAGGCGTCTGATCCTTGCGGACGCGATTGGAAACCCCCCGCCTGTGACTGGGGCGACGCCGATCTGGCGCTGGCGCTCCGTCAGCTGTCGCCACGTCGTCCCCCCCAGCTGGTTGTTTTCGGGCACATGCACCACCGCTTGAAGGGGCGTCAAGGGGAACGTCGCACCTTTGTGCGCGATCGGCTTGGGACGGTGTATCTGAATGCGGCCTGTGTCCCGCGCCGTGGCCTTGACTCAGCCGGGCGCAGCCTTTGCCATTGGTCTTGGGCGGAATTCGTCAAGGGCGATTTGGTGCATGTCAGCCACCGCTGGTTTCTGCCGGATGCTTCGGTGGCCTATGCCGAGACTCTGCTGGATGTGATCCCTTCAGGGGTGAAGCGCTGATGTTGGTTTATCTCGGCCTCAGCAGTCATGGCTTTGGCCATGCCGCTCGTCAGGCGGCGGTGCTGGCGGCACTGCATCGTCTGCATCCCCATTGGCGCCTGGTGGTGAGCTCCGCGGTGGACCCAGCATTTCTGCAGCTGGTCTTCCGCGGAATCCCGGTGACATTTCGCTTCTGCCGTTGGGATGTGGGGATGGTTCAAGCCGATGCGCTCAGTTGTGATCAGGAGGCCACCCTTGCTGCTCTTGATCGTCTTGAGCAGTCCTTGCCAACCCAGATCTGTGAGGAGGCGGCCTGGATCAGTTCAGAGGCTCTGCCTGTTCTGGTAATGGGAGATATCCCTCCTGCCCTTGCCCGCTTGGCGCAGCGAATTGGCGCACCACTGATCTGGTTGGGAAATTTCGGCTGGGATGACATCTATGGCGAGCAGGGGAATGCTTTCGCACCTCATGTGATCTCGGCTCGCACCGACTACAGATCCGGTGATCTGTTGTTGCGGATGCCGTTCGACCTGCCCATGGACTGGGGGATTCCTGAATGTTCGATCGGCCTCACGGCAGCCAGACCCCGTCCCTTGCCCCAGGCTGTTCAGGAATCCCTGGCCGAGAGAGCTCAAGAACGGGTGCTGGTGGGTTTCGGTGGCCTTGGAATGAGGATCGATCCGGAACTGTTCCATCAGTGGCCTGATCACCAGTTCTTGCTGCCGGCCCCGCTGGATGCCGCCGTGGCCAGTGACCTTGCCGCATTGGCCAATGTTTCGTTTTTGCCGCAGGGGTTTCGCCCCGTGGATGCGATGCCCCATTGCCATCGACTTCTCGGTAAGCCAGGTTTCAGCACCTTTTCCGAAGCTCTCAGCACGGGCATTGGTTTGCATGTGGTGGAGCGCAGCGGCTTTGCCGAGGCTTCGGCCCTGATCACGGGGTTGCGTCGCCATGGATGGCACCGTTTGCTCAGCCGTTCCGCCTTCGATCAGGGGCAATGGGAGCTCAATATGCCGCTGGAGCAGCCATTGGCGTCGCCCTTGCCGGTGGACGGTGCTGAGAAGGCTGCGCAGGCGATCTCAACTCTTGCCAGATCCAATCTCTGAGAACAAGAGCATGTTGATTAGTAGTGCTGATCAGCCAAACTTTCCCCTTTTGGTAAGCACAAAGTGCCTAATCCTCACAGGCTTGTGTGCCTCCGAGTGTTATATCTCTTGATTTTTGTCTCTGTGGACGGAAACTTCACTGGCACATTAACTCTTGGGTAAGGGGGATTGACTTCGGGAAAGTTCATGCGTGCACAGCGATGAGTTGTTGTACCTAACCAGACGGCCTATTCGGTTTGGTTTGGTTGGTGAGTTCCATCCGCTTCTGGTTCTCGCTCTGGTGTTGAGAAACATCACCGTTCCTCGAATGCATTTCATGAATTCCCTTGCATCGTCCGTCTGTCGTCTTGTCGCAACGGCCGTCGCAAGCGCGCTCCCTTTGGTTTCAGCTTTTCCCCTGAAATCTGCCGCCGCGCTTCCTCCCACCAGCACCACAGCCCGCTCAATGGCGGTGGATCTTGACGAGGAGCCCATTAGTCCACTGCGTTACGTCATCACACCTGAACGGCGAGCCTTGCTGAACACGATCCGCCTGGCGGAGGGAACCTGGAAAGGAGGGCTTGATGTGGGCTACCGGGTGATGTTCGGCGGTGGCCTGATGGCTTCACTGGAACGTCACCCGAACCGGGTGATCTATTCCTCCCGTTACGCCAGTGCAGCAGCAGGGGCTTATCAGTTCATGCCCTTTACATGGGATTTGGTGCAACGCAGTCTGCAGGTTCAAGGATTTGGGCCCGAAGCCCAAGACCAGGGCGCGATTTATCTCGTCCAGAGGCGCAAGGCTCTTCCCCTGGCTGACTCTGGAGTGATGAGCCCACAGCTGGCTGCGTTGCTCGCTCCTGAGTGGGCCTCGTTTCCCACGTTGCGCGGCACCAGTTTTTATGGCCAGCCGGTTGTGCGATTTGACCGGTTGCGCAACTTCTACAACCTCAACCTTGCCCAGTTGCGCCAGCTCCGCGATGAGCGTCGCGATCAATTAGCTGCTGAGTCGGAGGGTCGCCCGAAAGCACCGGTGTGTAAGCCACCAACGCTTCTCTGCCGCTTCTGAGTTCAATCCTGGCTGGATTCCTCCAGCTTGCGCCCCACCGTGGCCTGAGCAATCAGATAAGCAGCCACCGCAGCACCAATGAATCCGAGTCCGTTGCGCAGCAGCGGCAACACATCACTGGTGCGCGTGACCACGGGTGCAATGCCAAACACGCCGAACAACATCACCCAGAGGGGTGAGAGCAACAGCAGCCACGACCATGCCACCAGATCCCCTTTCTTGCGTGGAAAAGCTGCAAAACCTGCAATCAACCCTCCCAGCACCGAGGTGCTCAGAGTCCAGAGCCATTGCTCCATGGGCAACCCTGGCACCACCTGGCATCCGCCGCGATCCAGGCACACTTCCACCGCATCAAGGGCGGCGAAGATGGCACCGTCTTCACCGTTGTCGCGCACATAAAACTGATTCCCATAGCGGGTTTGCAGTTCCACCCACCAGGTGCGGGGCATCAACGCGAACAAGGCATCGCCAACGTTGAAGTTCAGGAGATTGCCGCCTCGGGGATCGGCGATCAGCAACAGGCTGCGTTCATCAAGCCCCCAGAAGTCCTTCACCGCGAGCCCAGGGGTGCGTTCGTATTGAGTCAGCACACGCAATTTCCAGCCGGTGCGGTTTTCAAATCCTGTGAGCTGTGTTTCCAGTTCACTGCGCTGCCGCTCACTCAGGGCTTTGGCCAGATCGATCACTGGCGTGAAGTGATCGGGGAGTAATTCAGGATTGTCGAGGGCCCAGGTTGGCTGTCCAGCCACCAGAAGCAGCACCAGGGAGAGCATGGCCAGAACGGCTCGAAATCCTCGGTGTGCTCCCATAGCCCTAGTGCAGAGATCGGCATTCTCTCGAATGGATCGCCCTGGTGCGCCCTGTCCGGCCTGGATGGTCACGCGGTTTGAATCCAACGATGGTCGCCTGTCGTTTCGGCAGTTCATGGACCTGGCTCTTCATGAGCCCGATCACGGTGCCTATGGAAGCGGTCATTTGAAGGTGGGTCCCCAGGGGGATTTCGTCACCTCGCCCTCGATGGGTTCTGAATTTGCGGCCCTGCTCTCCATTCAGGTGATGGAATGGCTGGATCAGATCCACGCCAAGGCTCCAGAAGCTCCCCTCACCCTTGTGGAGATGGGGCCAGGAGAAGGCCATCTGGCTGCCGACCTTTGGGATGAACTCCAGCGTCTGAATCCAGCCTGGTTCGGGCAACTGCAACTGGTGCTGGTGGAAACCAACGGTGGAATGGAGGTTCGCCAGCGGAAGCGTTTGGCCGCAATTCCAGCGCAGAGGATTCGATGGACATCGATTGAGGCGCTCCACACGGATCCGATCCGGGGAGTGGTTGTGGCACACGAAGTGTTGGACGCCTTTTCGGTGGAGCGCCTGATGCTGCGCGATGGCACGTTGCGCCAGATGGGGGTGGTCCTGGAAACAACGTCTGATGGTCAGCCCTGGTTGCAGTGGGACGATCAGCCATTGCCAGACCATCTCCAGAAACAACTGGATTGGGCCCAGCAGCGCTGCAGCGTGGCTTTACCGCCGGATCAGGCCGAAGAGGGCTGGACTACCGAATGGCACGACGCGGTTGCCCCCTGGCTGGACAAGGCTTCGGCTGCTGTGGAGGAAGGGGTGCTGTTGATCGTGGATTACGCCCTTGAAGCAAGGCGTTACTACAGCCCCAGGCGTTGGCAGGGCACCCTTCTTTCCTACCGCCAGCAGCAAGCGAGCTCGGATCTCCTCGCGGATGCCGGCCTGCGCGATCTCACGGCCCATCTCTGCATCGATACGCTCTGCGCACAGGCAGAGGAGCAGGGTTGGAGCGTTCTGGGTCATTGCCGCCAGGGCGAAGCACTCTTGGCTTTGGGTCTGAGTCAACGCCTGCATTGTCTTCAGGCGTTGCCTGCGGGCGAATTGGCTGAAGCCCTTCAACGGCGGGAAACGTTGTTGCGTTTGGTGGACCCCGCAGGCCTAGGCGACTTCCGCTGGATCGCCCTGGCCCGCTCGAATCAGCGGGAGAATGCGGCGGTGTTCACCAGCCGTTGCCTGGAGGCTCCGGCGGAGTTCATCTGAGTGTGGCCAGACAAGTTTTGACCTGGTCGGTGGTCACATCGGAGCGGATGCTTACGGCACCGATCGCGTTTGGAAGCACAAAGCGCACTGTGCCGTCCTGCACTTTCTTGTCTCCCTGAAGCGTGGTCAGCACGGCCTGTTCATCCAAAGGCGGCCAGACGGTGGGCAATCCGGTTTTTTGAATCAGGCTCCGCTGACGATCCGCTTCGGCCCGGGTCCAGTCGCCGCGCTGAACTGCCAATTCGGCGACAGCCACCATGCCGATGGCCACCGCTTCGCCATGGAGCCATGTGCCGTAACCCGTGAGGTTTTCCACCACATGCCCGAAGGTGTGGCCATAGTTGAGGATGGCGCGACGTCCACCCTCCCGCTCATCGGCAGCCACCACATCAGCCTTGGCTTGGGCGGACCGTTTGAGAATCGTTTGCAGCGTGGTGGGTGGCATGGCGGCCGCACTGGTGAGGCCATCGCTGGACTCAAGTAGGGCGAACAACTCCGGATCGCCAATCACTCCGTACTTGATCACTTCCGCCATACCGGCTCGGAATTCACGATCGGGAAGGGTCTTGAGCGTGCTTGGGTCAATCAGCACCAGTTTTGGCTGGTGAAACGCACCGATCAGGTTTTTGCCGCCCGGGTGATTCACTCCGGTTTTGCCACCAATGGCCGCATCCACCATGGCCAGGAGTGTGGTGGGCACTTGCACCACGGCAATTCCGCGTAACCACGTGGCTGCGGCGAATCCGGTCATGTCGCCCACAACACCACCGCCGAGGGCCACCATCAGAGATCCGCGTTCCAGTCGGCAACGGTGGGCTGCATCGTGAATTTGAGTGACTGTGCCCAGATGCTTCTGGTCTTCTCCGGCGTCGATCACCAACAGTTCGGGTTCAAACCCACTGCTCCTCAGGCTTTCCAGGGCAAGGTCGCCGTAGGGGCCAGCCACATCCGGGTTGCTCACCACCAGCACCCTGCGGGGAGCACTGATGCCGCTGCGCAGAATCTCGCTGCCCAGGCTGCTCAGGGCTCCGCTGCCGATGACAACGTCGTAGGGATTGATGGCGAGCTTGACGGTGATCCGTTGCATCGGTGGATGGCCAACGCCGCTGGGCGTGCAGGGAGTCGGCCCTACTCTGCCGTTCAATTGCGCGGAGCCGCCTAACCTCCGCAGATCAGGCGGAACGGGCATGCGCCATCGGGTGGATCAAGGGCGATTGCGACAGACGATCACGGCCTGGGGTTTCTTGGCGCCTGCCCTTCTCCTGCTGGCTGTGTCGGTGCTGGTTCCAGCATTGATGGCCCTGGTGATGACCTTCACCCAGTCGGGTCTTGATGTGTCAGAGCCGCTCCAATTCGTGGGTCTGGCCAATCTTCAACGCCTGGGCCTCGATCCGATGTTTTACCGAGTGCTCACCACCACATTGCTCTACCTGGTGGGGATCGTTCCTCCGGTGGTCCTCGGATCCCTTGCCTTGGCTGTGCTGGTGAACCGCCGCTTGCCCGGTATGCATCTGCTCAGAGCTGGGTTTTACACCCCCGTGCTGGTGTCGATCGTGGTGGCGGCCATTGCCTTCCGCTGGCTCTATGCCGAAAACGGATTGATCAATGGTTGGTTGGTGGCCTTGCTTGGGGATCGACTTGCCCCTGTCGGCTTTCTCACCAACCCTTTGCTTGCCCTGCCTTCGGTGATGCTGGTCACCCTCTGGAAGGGCCTCGGCTACTACATGGTGATTTTCCTGGCAGGACTGCAGGGAATTCCCCTTGAGTTGTACGAGGCGGCCGAACTGGATGGCAGTGAGGGCTGGCGTCAGCATCTCGACATCACCCTCCCGTTGTTGCGTCCCTACATCACTTTGGTATCGGTGATTTCAGCAATCGCAGCCACCAAAGTGTTCGAAGAAGTGTTCTTGATGACCCAGGGCGGGCCTGCAGACTCCACGCGCACACTTGTGTATTACGTCTATGACCAGGCCTTTTCCGAGCTGGAGATCAGCTATGCCTGCACGATTGGTCTGGCACTCTTTTTGCTGGTGATGCTCCTCACCATGTTTCGCCTTCTGTTCGCCGGCGAGAGAGGATTGATTTGATTAACCCGTTCGCCTGCCTTGGTCGATGAGCAGTAGCACCGCAGAGAACGGCACCACCAGGATTGGCGTGGTGGGTGGTGGACAGCTGGCCCGCATGCTTGTGGATGCCGCACGGGCGCGGGATGTGGAGGTGATGGTTCAAACCACATCGTCTGCGGATCCTGCAGCGAAGATCGCCGCTGAGGTGGTGGAAGCGGATCCCGTCGATGCGCAGGCCACGAAGGCATTGTTGGCACAGTGCAGCGGCATCACGTTTGAAAACGAATGGGTGAGCATTGAGGCCCTGTCAGCGCTGGAACGCAAAGGCGCGCGTTTTCGTCCATCGCTCACGAGCCTGAAGCCTCTTGTCAACAAACTGCATCAGCGCGAGCTGCTTGATCAGTTGGCCATCCCCAGTCCGGCCTGGGTGGAACTCAAATCGATTGATGCCGGAACCCCGGCCCTTCCGAAGGGTTGGTCGTTCCCGGTGATGGCCAAGGCTGCCACCGGTGGATATGACGGCAAAGGCACCCGGGTGCTGCGCAAGGTGGAATGCCTCGCGGAACTGTTGCGATCGGTCGATCCTGACGAGTGGTTGCTGGAGTCGTGGGTCGACTATGAGCGGGAACTGGCTCTGGTGGTGAGCCGTGATCGATCGGGTCGAGTTCGAGCGCTGCCACTGGTGGAAACCCAACAGTCGCAACAGGTGTGCGATTGGGTGTTGGCACCTGCTGCCGTGGAACAACTGGTGGAGGCGACGGCCTACAACATGGCGGCCTCCCTGCTCACCAAGCTTGATTACGTCGGTGTCATGGCGATTGAGATGTTCTACGGAGCCAAGGGCCTGCTGGTGAACGAGATCGCCCCGCGAACCCACAATTCCGGACATTTTTCGATTGAGGCCTGCCGCAGCAGTCAGTTCGATCAGCAGCTATGCATCGCTGCCGGGCTCGAGGTTCCGGAGCCGGAGCTCACAGTGCCCGGTGCACTGATGGTGAATCTTCTTGGGCTGGTGCCTGATCAGGCCACTGCTCTTGAGGAGCGACTGGCGGCCCTAAGAGCCGATCCCTCTCTCCATCTGCATTGGTACGACAAGGAGGGTGAAACTCCGGGCCGCAAGTTGGGGCACGTGACGGTGTTGCTTGCTGAGCAAAACGCTGAACCCCGCCGTCGGGAGGCGATGGATGCCCTTCAAAAGGTACGTTCCATCTGGCCCCTGGCTTAAAATTCAGATCAGGACTGCTGTGTTGGTGACGGCCTTTTCTAGTGCTCTGATCTGACTCTCTATCGACTTGGGGCGACTGTCGTGTCGGTGCCGTAAACCGGCCTTGTAGCCGGAAACGAATCCCCACTTTTGTTGCCCCTTCTGGTTCTACCAGGTCGATCACTGGGGCTCGCACGGCATGGTGGTCCGCCCTTTTGGTGAGCCTTCAGGGTCGGTCAGCGAAGAACGGCCTTCGTTTTGCCAGCTGTTTGGGGTTGGCAAGCTTCAATGCGCTGCTCCAGCTCTCCACTCAGCAGGCGGGTCACCACAAACACTTCCTGCACGCTGGTGCCTCGGCGGGCCACCACTTTGAAGCCCCCGCGCATCGGGGTGGAGACCCGCAACCGCAGTTCTGGCGAACGTCCTCGCACTCTGGCGATCACTCCTGGGGTGATCGTTTGGATCGCTTCATCGCAAGCCAGGGCCTTCAACCAGGGAATCAGGCCTTCCACGTAGGTGCTGTGGGTGATCACCAGGCGTCCCAAGGTGTTCCGTCCATGAAGCTGTTGGCTGAAATTAGCGGCTGTGGCTACGACACAGAGAGAGGCCCGCTGCAGGAGATGCTCAAATCGGTCGATGCTCTCCGCCGTCTGGTGGCGGAACCCCTGCATCAACGCTGCGGACCTGAGGCCTGCGTGCTGACCACCGAGCTGCATGGCCATGAGGTGCGGGGCTTGGCCTATAGCCCTGGAAGGATTCTGCGTTACGCCCTCAATTGTGAGAACCGCACCCTGCGGCTCTCTGTTTGGTTGAGCCTGGCACCCCCTCGGCGCGTTCCTGCCGCCTGATCAAGCTTTTGGAGTGCTGCTCACCTCCCGCGAGCGTTTCTTCATCAATCCCGTCAGAACTGCCAGGGCAAACATCGCCAGGAGTGCCAGGCCAAGGGGCAGGCCTGCCCCTTGGGAGGCATCGACACCTCTGGCAGCCTCTGCTCCAACAGTTAC
The DNA here is from genome assembly GCA_035286005.1 of Synechococcus sp. Lineage (GTDB taxonomy): Bacteria > Cyanobacteriota > Cyanobacteriia > PCC-6307 > Cyanobiaceae > Synechococcus_C. The sequence continues at coordinate 11,777 of JAYKIX010000069.1, forward strand.
AAGAATGGAATCACTGATCAGCACACTGATCAGCAAAGCTGGGGCAAACATTCGCCATGGCGTGCGGCTGATGCCGATGGCGTAGCTGAGGAAATCGAACAGGCCGGTCATCAGCAGGCCGGTCATGAGGAAGAAATTTCCCTCCAGTTGGTTTTTGCTGAAGCCATCAATACGCTCCATGGCCTTGGACCCCACGAGTCGGCTCACCGGTTCACGTCCCCAATGGCGCGCAATGAAGAACGCCGTACTGCAGAACACCAGGTCAGACAAGACAATGGTGAGGTAACCGGTTTTAAAGCCCAGCAGCGATCCCGCCAGCAAGGAATAGATCGAACTGGGCAGGGCCGGAAGAATGATGCTGATCCCGCGCAGTACGAACAGACCGAGCGGGGCCCAAAAGCCCATCTCTTCAACCGCCACCTTCAGCGGCTCAATGCCGTAACGCTGCAATGCCACCACGGCAACGATGAACAGGACAACAACGGATGCGATCTTCAGGAGCTTCTTGAAACCCTGCACCGTGTGGCCTCGAGACACAGCCCAAAGAATGGCAGGTGAACGAAGTACCTGAACGTCTGTTTTCGGTGGCTTAGCAACTGGTGGCCCTCAGCAGCGTTCGATTGGCGCCATGGTCAGCCCTTCTGCGCTGAGTTGCTGGTGATAGAGCTCAGCTTGTTCCAGTGGTCCGCACCACACTTCTGCGGATCCTTCCCCATCGATGCGGTGCGCCAAGCTCCAGGCCCGCTCGGACCCCATGCCGGGGATGATTTTGCAAAGGCAATCCACCACGTGCTCGAACGTATTCACATCGTCGTTGAGGACGATGACCCGGGCCTGGGGATAGCCCTGGGTAGTGCGTGTGCGTTCCAGCAGGGTGGAACCGCCTGGAGACGACCCTGTCATGAGAATCAACAGTGTTGGCGGAATCGGCCAGGAGCTTAGTTAAAATCCCATCATCTGCTTCCCACCTCCATGCTGTTCACCTTCGCCTGGGCGTCCCTGGCTGCCATGTTCAGCTTCTCGATCGCCATGGTGGTGTGGGGCCGCAATGGTGACGGAACCCTGAACTTCTGAGGTCTTGACTGACGCGTTGCAAGCGCCAGCTCTCAATCAAGGGCTGGCGATCACCGCAGCAGCACTGCTCGTATTTGTCAGTGGTGCTGTGATTTATCTCTCCACCATTGAATGGCGCGATCGTCGTCGTCGCAAAGGATCAGGAAAAGCCTGAGTGATCCGCTGATGCGGCTATGGAGAGGATCTCCTGCAACATTCCTGTCTTTGTTGTTGGCCTTCACCTCAGCAACGGCAGGTTTGTTGCTGACTGGCCGTTCCGCAGCGAATCCCCAACTTTCGGGTTTGCACAAACTCACGGCTGCCATGCAGTTGGTGCAAGCGTTTCAGGGTAATCCTGATCGGTCTCCTCCCCAACTCTGGAACCGTCGGTTTGGAATCAAGCTGGCTCTTTCTCTGTGGCGCAGACTCGATCGCGGAATCTGGTGGCAAGCCTGGACTGCTGATGGTCAAAGCTATCTCGTGTTGCCGCAATCCCTGCTGGATAGCACCACGACTTCAGGACTCAGCCTTCGGCGGATTGATGGCCTGGTGTCGGTCAGTGCCGATGCATTGCACCAAAAGCAGCTCGATCAGCGGTTGGCCTCCATTGGTTTGGGCACGGGTCATGCCAACCCTCTTCAAGCGTCCTGTGTTCGCAGATTGGCCACCGCCCCTTCAGTGCAGTGGAAACCGGATGCCCTTGCCCGATTGAGCGGTGCCTTGTCGCCCCTGCTTCAGCAGGCTGGATACGGCTGCCTGACCTTGCGCATTCAGACCAACCATCTGCAATGGCAGGGATGGGTTGGCTCGCGTGATTTCACATCTGCACCCCATAACTTGTTGGTGCCGGAGCGTTTTCAAGTTCCAGATCTGAGCCCAGGTTTATCCGATCGTTTGCCTGGCAAAACGCGTTCCTCGCCGCTGTTGACGATCGAAGGCCAGTCGCTTGGCACCCTGTTGTCTGCCTTGGCATCCCGTCAGTTGGTGCGGGAGCCCCTTGAGCAGACCTATGGCTTCAAGGCCATACAGCGTCAACAACTTCTCAAGGCACCTTTTCGGCTGCAGTTGCTGCCTCAGTCCAATCCCGAGTTTCAGGCGGCCCTTCAGTTGCAACTCTGGCCAGCAGCTGGGCCTGATTCACTTCAGGCCAGCTTCAAGGTGCTGCAATCACACTTCAGCCAGCTTGGCCTCCGTCAGGCCAAAGGTGAGGGTGTGGTTTGGAG
>JAYKIX010000070.1:0-5444 GCA_035286005.1 Synechococcus sp.
GTGAAGGAGAGCGGTGCCAGGCAGGTGTATGTGACCCATGGTCAAAACGATGTGCTGGCGCGTTACCTCAGCGAAGTGGAAGGCCTCCAGGCCGCTCCTTTGGCAGAGCTTGGCTGAGTTGTGGAACAGTTTGCCCATCTCATCGATGCCCTCGATGGCAGCAGTGGATCCAAACGCAAAGTGGATCTGCTGCGTCGCTACTTCGCCGAAGTGGCTCCTGAGGATGGCTGCTGGGCCCTAAGCCTGCTGTTGGGAGAGCGGCGGCAACGCCTGATCACAGGCAGGCGCCTGCGGGAGATTCTGCAAAGCAGCACCACCCTTCCCGACTGGCTCTTTGACGATTGCCACAGTCACGTGGGTGATTCCGCCGAAACCGTTGCTCTGCTCTGGCCCCAGCTACAAGACCAGCTGGATGACCCGTCTGGCCTGACGGATCCAGTGCTCACGCCACTCCTCGAGCGGATCCCCAGTAGCCCCGCATTGCATTGGTGGATGGAGGCATTGCTACCCAAACTCGCCAGTGGCGATTCAGTGCAACAAGCCAAGGCCATGACGGCGCTGTGGCGCGCTGTTCCGGATCAACGCCATTTCCTGCTCAACAAGCTGCTCACCGGTGGCTTCCGCATTGGTGTGGCGCGAGGGCTAGTAGTAAAGGCGATTGCAGCGGCCTTCAGCCTGGAGGAAACCACAGTGCTGGAGAGGCTGATGGGCGGTGTGAAGACAACCGCCGTTTGGTTTCGTGAACTGAGTGCTCCTTTCGATCAGGCCCGGACCGATCGAGGGGCGGTGCCTTATCCGTTTTTTCTTGCCAGCCCGTTGCAACGGGATGCCATTTCCGAATCAGCACCGGAGCAGTGGTGGATCGAATCGAAATGGGATGGAATCCGCGGCCAACTGATCCGGCGCCAGGAAGACGTGTTCCTTTGGAGCCGTGGGGAGGAATTAATCAACAGCAGCTTTCCTGAATTGGTGGCCATGGCCGAACAATTACCGGTCAACACCGTGCTCGATGGTGAGGTGATCTGCTGGCAACAGAACCAACCCCGTCCCCTGCCCTTTGCCAGCCTCCAACGTCGCCTGGGCCGCAAACGAGTTGGGGCCAAGTTGCGGCAGGAGTGCCCCGTGCAGTTTGTGGCCTACGACCTGCTGGAAGACCGTGCGATGGATCTGCGTGATCGCCCCCTCAGCGAACGCCTCACCCAGCTGCAGAGCCATTGCCAACACCTCAACGGTCCTGAGAGCTGGCGGCTTCAGCTCAGTGCAGGACAAGTGCTGAACGCCTGGGACGAACTGGATGAACTGAGAGACCAGGCAGGGGCAAGGGGCGCCGAAGGGCTCATGCTCAAGCAACTTCAATCGCCCTACCTGGCGGGACGGAAGCGCGGGTACTGGTGGAAACACAAGCTCGAGCCCATGACCCTCGATGTGGTGTTGATCTATGCCCAGGCCGGTACGGGGCGTCGCGCCAATCTCTTCACCGATTACACCTTTGCTCTCTGGGACCGAAGCGAGCAGGATCCCAACTCCCATCAGCTGGTGACCTTTGCCAAGGCCTACTCAGGCCTGAACGACGAAGAAATCCTGACCCTGGATCGCTGGATCCGCCGCCACACCCGTGAACGGTTTGGCCCCACTCGGGTTGTGGAGCCGGAGCTGGTGTTTGAGATCGGCTTTGAAGGCATCCAACGCTCCAAGCGCCATAAATGCGGCCTCGCCGTGCGCTTTCCGCGCATCCTGCGCTGGCGGCACGACCGCAGCGCCGCCAGCGCCGACAGCCTCAACAGCGCCGAAAGCCTGTTGCTCCAGAGGCAGCAGACCGGTCCATGACCCCTTCGGTATCCCTACTGAAGCCAATCAAGGCCTGGTTCGACACCAAGGGCTGGAGACCGCAGGGGTTTCAGCAAGAGGCCTGGGCTGCCCATCTCAGAGGCGACTCCGGCTTGATCCAGGTGCCCACCGGATCCGGCAAAACCTATGCCGCGGTGATGGCACCCATTGCCCAGATCCTTGCGGAGAACAAGGCCGCCTCAGGAGTGAAGCTGCTTTACATCACCCCGCTACGGGCCTTAAGCCGCGATTTAGCGCTGGCCCTGGAAGAGCCGATCAAGACCATGGATTGGCCACTGCGCGTCGGCATCCGCAATGGCGACACCTCCACCAGCGACCGCAATAAACAACTCAAGGCGCCACCCCAGATCCTGATCACCACACCGGAATCGTTATGCGTCCTGCTGGCTGGTCGCCACGCCGAACGACTCTTTGGCGATCTCCAAACCGTGGTGCTTGATGAATGGCATGAACTGATCGGCAGCAAGCGCGGCACCCAAACAGAACTGGCCCTGAGTTGGTTGCGGCAAGTCAATCCAGCACTTCAGACATGGGCCATCAGCGCCACGATCGGCAATCTCAACACGGCAGCCCGCCATGCCCTTGGCATTGGCAAAGAGCCAACGGTGATTACGGGTGGGACGCCGCGTTCATTGGAGGTGTCGAGCATCCTTCCCGACAGCATCGATGGCTTCCCCTGGGGAGGACACCTTGGTCTGCGGCGTTATGAGGATCTGGTGGGTCAACTGGTGCCAGGCATCAGCACCCTGCTTTTCACCAACACCCGCAACCAGGCCGAGCGCTGGTTCCAATGCCTGCGCTTTGCGTGCCCGGAAATGGAAGGCTTCCTCGCCTTGCACCACAGCGCCCTCGATCGACAGGAACGTGAGGCCATCGAAGCGGCCGTGAAAGCCGGCGATCTGCGCTGGGTGGTTTGCACCAGTTCCCTGGATCTGGGGGTCGACTTTCAGCCCGTGGAGCGGGTCGTTCAGATCGGCTCGCCGAAAAATCTCGCCCGCCTACTGCAACGGGCCGGACGATCGGCCCATCTGCCGGGCGGCACATCCCAGGTGCTGTTCATGCCCACCAATGCCCTGGAGTTACTCGAGCTCAGCGCCGTACGCCGAGGCCTTGGCGCCGGACTGGTGGAAGACCGCCATCCTCCACTGCTACCCCTGGATGTGCTGCTGCAACACCTCACCACCCTGGCCTGCGGCCCTGGGTTTGAACCTGAGGCAACGCTCGCGGCGGTTCGCGGCACCGCCAGCTTCGAGGAGCTCAGCGATGAGCAATGGCGTTGGTGCCTCAGGTTTCTGGAACAGGGCGGCGAATGCCTGGGGGCCTATGAGCGCTACAGAAAATTGGAGCAAGACGACAACGGCCGTCTCGTGGTGAAGCAAACGGCGATCGCCCGATTGCACAGGCTGAACATCGGCACCATCACCTCCGCACCGGCGATCCGCGTGCGCTTTGTGCGTGGAGCCGTGCTCGGCCATGTCGAAGAGAACTTCGTCAGTCAGCTCAAACCCAAAGATGTTTTTTTCTTTGCCGGACGGCAATTGGAATTTGTGCGCTTGCGGGAGATGACCGCCTACGTGAAAGCCACCAGCAAAAAAAGCACCACCGTGCCGGCCTGGGCCGGCGGACAGATGGCACTCTCAGATCTACTGACCCATCACCTGCGGGAGGAGGTGGCAAGGGCGGGACGCGGCGAGCTCGACACCCTTGAACTTCAGGCGCTGGAACCGTTATTTGAGCGACAGCAGGATCTCTCCACCCTTCCACGAGCGGATCAGTTGCTGATCGAAACCTGCCAAACCAGGGAGGGCAGCCACCTGTACGTGTACCCCTTTGAAGGCCGTTTTGTACACGAGGGACTGGGGTTCCTATTCGCCACCCGACTCACCAGGCTCCAGCGCGGCACGGTGACCGTGTCGGTCAATGACTATGGATTTGAGCTGTTGGCCCCACGCCAGTACCCCTTCGCCAACCTGATCGAAGATCACATCGAAGACCTCCTCAGTTGCGATGCGCTCGAAGAGGATCTCGAGCAGGCCCTCAACCTCTCGGAACTGTGCAAACGCCGTTTCCGCAGCATTGCCCAAGTGGCCGGATTGCTGGTTCAGGGCTTCCCCGGGCAAAGCAAGAGCACGGGCCAGTTGCAGATCAGTGGCTCCCTTCTGTTCGACGTGTTCAGCCGCCACGAACCCAACAACCTGCTGCTGCAACAAGCCAGAGATGAAGTGCTTAACGACCAGCTGGAGCTTCCGCGCCTCAAGGCTGCTCTGGAGCGCATGGCCCGCGGCGAGGTGATTCATTGCCCCACACCCAGGCCAGGCCCCATGGCCTTCCCACTGCTGGTGGAGCGACTCAACAACCGCATGAGCAATGAATCCGTACTGGAACGGATTCAACGCATGCAGGCGGAGGCATTGAAACGAGAGGCGTAGCACCCAGGGAGTTCAACGCTTCCTCGAACGCCGATTGGCCTTTCGCGTTCCGCCGTAGCGATAGCCAGGCTGCTGATGGAAGAGCGCCCAACAGTCTGGACACACAAACTGCCAGTTGGGCTCTGCATCTGACGACACTCGGTAGTGGATTGGTCATCTGCTGCTGCAACGATCACACTCCATCCAGCAACGGTACGGTTCTGCACACGCGTTGATCAGCAGCCATGGCGGCAGCCGGAGATCCAATCAAGGCACCAGGGTTGTATCTGGTGGTGTTGGGCGGCCGCACACCCCACACCCATGTGGAACTGCATGATGTGCGCTGGGTGGTGGGGTCTTGCATTGACGACACGATCCCTGAGCTCAAACGCCAGTGGTTTGGCAGCCGCAAAGGTCTGCATCTCGACAGTTACACGCGGATTGAAAACGTGGATGGCTACGCCGTGGAGCTGAAACGAGGCATGAACTCAGCCGTCAAGCCTGACGCTGTTCAAGCACCGATCCAGAAACTGTGGTTCGTGAATCTGGGTGGCTATGACGCCAACTCCTTGTTGGAACTGCACCAGATCGGATGCGTGGTGGCACCCAACGCCCAAGCCGCCAAAACCAGGGCCAAACAGCGTTGGCTGAAAGGAAGCCTGCAACAACACAAAGACGATCTCCATACCCTTGAGCAGGTGGGTGGCATCGACAACTGCCTAGCGATTGAGGAGCTGCAGGGCTGGACGGTGACGCTTACCGCTGCACCAGATCAACCAAGTTGCAGCTTCAAGCCTGATTGGTTCGGCTACCGACCGATTTGATCTGATCAGCCCACAGGCTTAAACGATCCTCCGAGCCGTACCAACTGCTGCCAAAAAATCCGCCATGGGCCGTATCGGCCAACACCTGATGGCGCGCGCCCTGCAGCAAGGCTGATTGCACCGGCACCAAACCATCCCCATCAACGGCATCCGTGCCGGCAATGCTTCTGTAATTGGCCGCAGCAGTGCGCTTGCTGAAGCCACTTGCGGTTGAGGAGGCCAGGTCCACAGTGCCTGCCACTGCCAGATAGTCAACCTGCGGAAAGAACGCGCCTGGGAAGTGCCGATCCACCATGGCCCGTAACGGGGTCGCCCGTAGCGCCTGATGGGGACTGCCCAAGCTGATCAGCTGATCACAGAACTG
>JAYKIX010000071.1:0-6390 GCA_035286005.1 Synechococcus sp.
GCCATGTTGTCGCGGAGGTAATCGAACCCCAGCTCTGAGTTGGTGGCGTAGGTGATGTCGCATTCATAGTTCCTGCGCCTGGTGGCGGGATCCATGTCTTGCTGAATCAGACCAACAGAAAGACCCAGGAAGCGATGCACCTGCCCCATCCACTCGGCATCGCGGCGGGCCAGGTAATCGTTCACAGTCACCACGTGAACGCCGCGGCCAGTCAGGGCATTGAGATAGCTCGGCAGGGTGGCGACGAGGGTTTTGCCTTCGCCGGTTTTCATCTCGGCAATCTGGCCTTCGTGCAAGACCATGCCACCGATCAGCTGCACATCGAAATGGCGCATGCCCAGCACCCGCTTGCCTGCCTCGCGCACCACGGCGAAGGCCTCAGGCAGGATCTCGTCGAGGATCGGGCGCTGTTTGTCGAGGCTGCCGGCCTTGGCCAGTCGTTCCTGAAATGCCGCTGTCTTGGCGCGCAGCTCGTCGTCGCTCAGGGGAGCGATCTCCTCCTCCAGCAGGTTGATATCGGAAACGATCGGCTGGTAGCGCTTCAGCTTGCGGGCATTGGGATCACCCAGCAGGAGCTTGAGCATGGATGCAGCGGATCGTCTGGGGGCCAGCCTACTGAGAACTCGGGACTCTCCTGATGGGTGCGTGACACTGATGGCAGTCCTGTATCCGCTTTGAGCTCCGGGGCGGATGATGAGGGTCGAACTCCGCTGCCATGGCCCGCATTCGCCTGGTTGAACATGCCCCAGGGGCCCCTGGACTGCGTTGGCTGGGCCTGGGGCCCGACCTACGCCCGAGTCGAGGGCTGCTCAAGCTGCAACGCCTGTTTCACAAACACGCTTTTTGGGCCGAAAACCGCAGCCATCACGAGCTCAGGCAAATGTTGGCAGGGAGCACCGTGGTGGTGAGCTTGTGGCGCGGCAAACGAATGGTGGGCTTTGGGCGTGCCCACAGCGATGGCATTCACAGGGCAGTGCTTTGGGATGTGGTGGTCGCCGGAGATCTGCAGGGCCGAGGACTGGGCCGCAGAGTGGTGGAGGCCCTCCTGACCACTCCTGCCATCCGCAACGTGGAGCGGGTCTACCTAATGACCACTAACAGCGCTGGGTTTTACAAGCAGCTGGGTTTTGATGACGCCAATCCTCAGCAATTGCTGATCAGGAAGCGTTAAAAGAGCGGATGAAGAGATTCGAACTCTCGACCCTCTCCTTGGCAAGGAGATGCTCTACCACTGAGCTACATCCGCAGGTCGGCCGTGAGGATGTTTCCCTCGCGACCAGGGAAGTATGCACCACAGGGGTGCCCTCCCGCAATCAGCCCAGCGCCTTCATCAAGGAGCCCATCTCGAGCGCTTCCAGGCCATAGCTCCAGCCGAGATTGCTCTTGATGCCAGCGCGTTCCAGGGCCTGCTGCATGGTGTCGGTGGTCAAAACCCCAAAGATCACAGGCACACCCGTGTCACGAGACACGGCGGCGACGCCCTTGCTGGCTTCAGCGACGACCACATCAAAATGAGGCGTATCGCCACGGATGACCGCACCCAAGGTGATCAAGACGTCATAGCGACCGCTGCGAGCCATCGTTTGGGCCACGAGGGGCAACTCAAAGGATCCCGGAACCCAGGCCACATCCAACTGCGCACTAGTCGCGGATGCATCCACGCCATGGCGTGACAGGCAATCCAGGCAGCCGCTCAGCAGCTTGCTCGTCACCAAGTCATTGAAGCGGGCCACCACAACGCCGATGCGCAGGCCCTGCGCGTCGGTGAAACGACCCTCAAAAGTGGCCATGAAACCGGCAGAAACTAATCACATGCTCCCACTCCAGTGGGAGCCACATCAGGGATCAGTTCCGAAATGACCGGGAGAACCCGATCAGACCACGAAGAAGCTGACGCCCCAGTTGAGCAGCACCAAGGCCACCCAAGCGATGCCGCCAAGGAGGATCAGACGATTGGAACGGCCGCTGTCTTCGCTGGAGGCGTACAAAACAGGTACGGCCACAATCAGGGCAAACGACATCACCACCAGGGCCAGAACGGTGAGGGTGTTGAGGATCTGCATGGATGTAAGTCGACGCCAGGTCGGTGCATTGGATTCTCACACGCTGGGGCCAGAGCAACCGCCATCCAGGGCGCCAACCTTTACAGCTTGTGGTGATGCCCCTGAGGAAAGCCCCCTACGATCAACGCCCCGTCTGCGCCTGCCGTGCCCCAACTGGACTTGGCCCTGCAGGGCAACTTGTTCGGAGAGCCGGAACCCAGTCGGGAGGACGACACAGGGACGCCCACCCTCAATGACGCGGCCCTCACCGCCGACGCAGAGGCCCGCCCAAGAACAAGGAATAAGAGCTCCGTTCACGGGTCAAACGACTCTTCAGAGCCAGCAGCAGAGCCAGGAGACACGATTGGCGAGGGCGACGCCAAGGCATCCCCTCTCGATGAGGAGGACGAGTTACCCGCCTGGAGTCACCACAGCCTTGTGGATGCAGCCCAACTCACGCCGATGCTGCGTCATTACGTGGAACTGAAGGCAGCGCACCCCGATCGGGTGCTGCTCTATCGGCTCGGCGACTTCTTCGAATGCTTCTTCGAAGACGCCATTGACTTGTCGCGGCTTCTGGAACTCACCCTCACCGGCAAGGAAGGAGGCAAGAGCATCGGCCGGGTGCCCATGGCCGGCATCCCCCACCATGCCGCCGAGCGGTACTGCGCTGAGCTCATCCGCAAAGGCCGCAGCGTGGCCCTCTGCGACCAACTAGAGGCCGCCCCGGCCAAGGGCAGTGCCAAAGGGACGCTGCTCAAGCGGGACATCACCCGGGTCCTTACCCCGGGCACGGTGCTGGAGGAGGGCATGCTCAGCGCCCGCCGCAACAACTGGCTGGCGGCCGTGGTGGTAGAGCCTGCGCAGACCAAACAACCATTCCGCTGGGGCCTGGCCAGTGCCGATGTGAGCACCGGTGAACTGGTGCTACAGCAGATGGAGGGCAGCGGCGAATTGCATCAGGAACTGGCCCGGCTCGAGGCCGCCGAGCTGGTGTGGGGGAACAGCTCCAGCGATCGCCCGGCTTGGTGTCCAGACCGTTTGCGGCTCTCAACCATGGCCAGCACCCCCTTCAGTCGGCCGGAAGCGGAACAGGCCCTGCTCTGCCATTACCGGCTCAGCACCATCGATGGACTCGGACTTCAAGATCACCCGTTGGCCCTACGCGCCGCTGGCGGGCTACTGGCCTACCTCCAAGACACCCGGCCTCTCGAAGACGACGACCTGCATGCACCACCACTCGAACGACCGCAGTTGCGGTTCAAAGGCGACGCCCTCGTGCTGGATGCCCAAACACGGCGCAATCTCGAACTCACCAGTACCCAGAGGGACGGTCAGTTTCAAGGGTCGTTGCTGTGGGCCATCGACCGCACCCTCACGGCCATGGGCGGCCGCTGCCTGCGCCGCTGGCTTGAGGCCCCCCTTGTGGACGTTCTCACCATTCAGCAGCGACAGGCGAGCGTCAGCACCTTGGTGGACACTCGACCGCTCCGCCAAGCCCTGCGACGGTTGCTGCGACCGATGGGCGACCTGGAACGGCTGGCCGGACGGGCTGGAGCCGGCCAGGCCGGAGCCCGCGACCTGGTGGCGATCGCCGACGGGCTGGAGCGGCTGCCGCAACTGGCGGCGCTGATCCATGGCCGACTCACCAGCGGTCCGGACTGGCTGAACAACCTGCTGGTGCCGGACACCGCCTTACAGAACCTGGCCCAGACCATCCGCCACCAACTGATCGACAGCCCCCCCCTAAGCCTGAGTGAAGGGGGCCTGATCCACGACGGCGTCGATCCCCTGCTGGATGGCCTGCGTAACCAACTCGATGATCAGGACCGTTGGCTGGAAGAGCAGGAACAGCAGGAACGCCAGCGCAGTGGCAACAGCAATCTGCGCCTGCAATACCACCGCACCTTCGGCTATTTCCTCTCCGTGAGTCGGGCCAAGGCCACAACGGTGCCCGATCACTGGATCCGCCGCCAGACCCTCGCCAACGAAGAACGCTTCATCACCCCCGACCTCAAGGCCCGCGAAGGAGCCATCTTCCAGCTCAAGGCCCGTGCGGCCCAGCGGGAGTATGAGCTGTTCTGCCAGCTCAGGGAGGCCGTGGGCGGCCACGCCGAGGGCATTCGGAGAGCCGCCAGGGCCGTGGCGGGCCTGGATGCCCTGAGCAGTCTGGCGGATGTGGCCGCCACCGAAGGCTGGTGCCCTCCCAGCATTGATGACAGCCGCTGCCTCCAGGTGGAGGGCGGTCGACACCCCGTGGTGGAACAACTGCTGGTGGAAGAGCAATTCACGCCCAACGATGTGGAGCTCGGCACCACCACCGACCTTGTGGTGCTGACGGGCCCCAATGCCAGTGGCAAGAGCTGCTATCTCCGCCAAATCGGACTCATTCAGCTGTTGGCCCAGGTGGGCGGCTGGGTGCCCGCCTCGTCGGCCCGGATCGGCGTTGCGGACCGCATCTTCACCCGTGTGGGTGCGGTGGACGATCTCGCCGCCGGCCAATCCACCTTCATGGTGGAGATGGCGGAAACCGCCAACATCCTTCACCACGCCAGCGAGCGCTCCCTGGTGCTCCTGGATGAAATCGGCAGAGGCACCGCCACCTTCGATGGCCTCTCGATCGCCTGGGCCGTGAGCGAGCATCTCGCCGGCGACCTTCAAGCCCGCACCGTGTTTGCCACGCACTATCACGAGCTCAACGCCCTGGCGGAACAGCGCAGCAACGTGGCCAATTTCCAGGTGCTGGTGCAGGAAACGGGCGACGATCTGGTGTTCCTGCACCGCGTCGCCCCGGGAGGTGCCAGCCGCAGTTACGGCATCGAAGCGGCCCGCCTCGCCGGCGTTCCCACACCCGTGGTGCAGCGGGCCCAACAGGTGCTGGATCGGCTGGCCGCATGAAAGCGACCTAACCCAGGGCCACCGCCCTGAGCAGGGCATTGCAAGCCGCCGCCACCAGACCGGCACCACCGCGGGTGCCCTCCAGGCGAATCTGGGCCAGATCGGTGCAAGCCAAGCGACGTTTGCTCTCCGGCACCCCCACAAAACCCACCGGCATGCCGATCACCAGGCTGGGGGCTGAAGCCCCTGCATCCAGCTGATCCAGAAGCTGTTCGAGTGCAGTCGGCGCACTGCCCACCAGCACCACGGGCATGGGCGCACCAGCCTCATCAGCACGATCCGTGAGCTCAGTCCAGGCCCGCGCCATGGCCGCCGCCGAACGGGTGGAACCCTCAGGCGCGTGCTCGGGAGCCCAATCGAGCAAACCGCAAACGGCGTTGCCACCCGTCCGCCGCGCCATCGGCGACACCGCCGCCGCGGCCATCGCCGTGTCGGTGAGGATCGCCGCCCCAGCCTGAAGAGCCTTCAAGCCGCGCTCACAGGCCCCGTCACTGAACCGCAACAGCGGAGCCAAACCTGGATCACCGCTGCTGTGCACCAAACGCTCAAGCACCTGCTGCTGCAGTGGGTCAAGGCCGGTGTCACCCAGCAACACGCGGATGCGCCGGATGCTCTCCGTGAAGATCGGGTGATCGCGAACAACCTCTTGGGTCACAGGGGCTGGCGACAGGGGGCAGACTTCAGCATCCTCCGCGGTCACGCCTGCCATGCCCGTGCACCTGTTCTGGGGCGATGACAGCGCCGCCCTTGAACGGGCCGTGACCCAGCTGATCGAGCACGTGGTCGATCCGGCCTGGAGCAGCATCAACCTCAGCCGTTTGGATGGAGCCGACAGCGGGCAGGCCGCCCAGGCCCTCGAGGAGGCCCGTACCCCTCCGTTCGGCGCTGGTGATCGTGTGGTGCTGCTGCAGCGATCACCGTTCTGCAATGCCTGCCCCAGCGAACTGGCGGATCGCTTCGATGACGCCCTTGATCTGATTCCTGACAACAGCCATCTCGTGCTGTGCAATCCAGCCAAACCGGATGGCCGCCTGCGCACGACCAAAGGCCTGCAAAAACGCATCAAGGCCAACGACGCCAAAGAGCAGTCCTTTCAACTGCCGGCCATTTGGGATGGGGCAGGCCAACGCCAGCTGGTGCAGCGCACCGCCAGCGAACTCAACCTCGACCTCGAACCCGCCGCCATCGATGCGCTGATCGACACGATCGGCAACGACAGCGCCAGGCTGAGCGCCGAACTCCAGAAACTGGCCCTCCATGCCGCCAGCAGCGGCAGCAGTCAGATCACCGCTGAAGCCGTCAGCACGATGATTGATGGCCAGGCCGCCAATGCACTTCAGGTGGGTGATGCCCTGCTAGAGGGTCAGGTGGGGGAAGCCATCAGCTGCCTCGATGCCCTGATTGAGGCCGGTGAGCCAGCCCTGCGCATCGTGGCCACCCTGACGGGCCA
>JAYKIX010000072.1:0-3482 GCA_035286005.1 Synechococcus sp.
TCATCACACCCGTCCCATCGTCGTCAGCAGAAGCAGCAAGCGATCAACAGCAAGTGATGCCTGTGGTGGGCAGTCGGGGTGCTTTTCAATCCAGTTCTCGATTTCGCAGTAAATACTTGAAATCAGGATGGATAATCCAGCATCAGAGCATTTCATTGGTAAAATTTGGTTGGCTGTAAGGGTGAAGGGTTTGCTTGTCAGAGCGGCCCTTCATTTTTTTTAGTCTTCGTCCAGAAGCATTGCGGCAAGGCCACTTTGCAGCAGTATGCGTATCGCCTCTGATTTGCCGCAGTTGTGATCAACGCAGAATTTGTTGACCTCTGCGAGTAAATCGTCGCCTAGGTAGACTGCGGCCATATGGGGATACTTGCAGCGCGGCTTGAACTTCATAAGACCCGAAATTTGTCTCACGAGTCCATTTTGAGATACTAATTTAAAGTGTCAACAAAGGCCAAGAATTAATTGCCAAGTTGGTAATTCAATCCTCCCTTTTAAAGGCCTTTCAGGGAGCTACTCATGTGCGCATCGGCCTCAAAGGCAACCTTCTTCGCTGCAACGCGAGCGCAAGCGGGCACGGCCTCACTCAGTCCCGAGAACGCTTGTTCATCTCTGCGCGTATCAGGTCCACGTCCCAGGTGATCGCAGCATTACTACTGGGCTTGAGGTGATAGTGCTTGCCTAGCTCTAGGAAGCCACCATGCGTATCGCGTTGGCGCTTTAGATAGGAGACAGAGCAGCCAAGAGCATCGGCTGCTTGCGGGGTTTTGAGAATGGTCACGTCATCTGAGTGAAGGCTCCCGCAGCCTCTCAGCCGTGTTCAGCTACTGCAGGGGTGGGCTGCACCAAGCAAGAGTCCTTTTGAACAGGCAAAAACCTTCCTATGACTAGGTTCTATGTTTGGCCACGCAGGCCCCGAACCCTGCACCAGCATCAAGATCCCTGTCCACACCTGCAGTGCCCACGCTGTTGCACCTAATGCGCAGCACCACATTCAAAAAGCACCAAAGGCGTATGGCACTCGCAAGGCTGTCACCCGAAACAAGCCTGGGCACATAAAAAAGCGCGCATTTCTGCGCGCTCTTAAGACCTGAGATCTTCGAGATTTCAATGGAGCCAAGGAGACTCGAACTCCTGACCCCCTGCATGCCATGCAGGTGCTCTACCAGCTGAGCTATGGCCCCATGATCGTTGGCTGCGCCCGCGAGCTTGCCTTCGACGTGGGAAGCTTACACCGGCACGGTCCTGAAACTGCGGTTGATCAAACCTGCCGCCAAACGGCCACGAGCTTGCCCTGCACCTGCACCTGATCAGCCGGCAATTCAATGGGCTCGTAGGCGGGATTGGCGGCCTCAAGCCGCACAACGCCCTTACTGCAGTGGAAGTGCTTCAAGGTCGTGCCGCTGCCTGGCACCAGCGCACTCACGATGGTTCCCTCCCGCAGCCTGGAAGCCTCCCGCACCGGCTCCATGAGCACCACATCCCCATCGGCAATATGGGCATCCACCATCGAGTCACCATTCACGGTGAGAGCAAACAGCCCCTGGGTTTCCAGCACTGGCGCCAGATCAAGCCGCTCCTCCACATCATCGAAGGTTTCTACCAGGCCTCCAGCTGCAACGGCACCGAGCACCGGAATACCAGCGGTCAATCCACCCAGCAACTGCAGCGTGCGGGCCTGCCCTTCCTGCCAGGTGATCCACCCCTTCTGCTGCAGATGGCGCAGGCGGCTCTGCACGGGTGCAGGTGAGCGCAAGCCCATCGCCTGCATCATCTGGCGAATCGACGGGCTGTGGTGATTCACACCGATGTAGTCGGCTAGCCAGTCATAAAGCTCTTGCTGGGCAGGCGTCAGCGGCTCGGGAGTTCCAGCAGGCACCAGGCAGAATTCAATCGGTCAATACATTTGTACCGGTCAAAGGAGTGCATGGCAAGCGAGGCTTGCACTTCAGGGCAAGCCCAGGGACTGAACAAAGGCCACGCTCACCTCACACACCACCGGCCATTCCCCATCGGCCGTGAGGCAATGGCTGCTGTGATCGAGCCATTGCAACTCCTTCCTCCCAGACCCTGCCCGTTCGATCAGCAACTGCACACCCTTCTCCGTCACGACGTTGTCGCGTCGACTGGCCATCACCAACAGGGGCTGGGCCAGGGAGGGCAGCTGACGGCGAATCCGAGCGATCAGTTGCAACACCAGGCTGGAGCACACCACGGGATAGCGGTCATAGGACCAGAGTCGATCGGCGGTCGCGGCATCCACGTAGGCACTGGGAGGCTTGGCCACGGTCTTGAACAACCGAGTCAGCACAGGGGCAAAAAAACGGCGCCAGTCGCGGCTGCCGATTGGTGGCGAAAACAACAGCAATCCTCGAATGTCTGGGCAGCGCAGCCCTGCCTGCAGCGCCAGGATTGCCCCCATCGACAGCCCTCCCATCACCAGGGTCTGCCCCCTCGCCCGCTCCCGTGCCATCAAGCGGTCGATTTGATCGATCCATTGCTCGGGGCGCATCGGCAGCAGATCCTCCAGGCAGGTGCCATGACCCTGCAGCAATGGCACCTCCACGGTGAAGCCCTGCCGATGCAACGCATGGGCCAGAACCGTCATCTCTGAAGGCGATCCCGTGAAGCCGTGCACCAGGATCACCGTGACCGGACCTCCCTGCAACGAGATGGGATCCGGACTGGCAAAGCGTCCAATCCCCACTCAATCTGTCTCCGCAGGATCCAACAGGTTCATCTCGCAACGCATCCTCAATTCAGAACCCTTGAACAGAGGGTCGCTGGCTAGACAGCGACACATTGCCCAGAGGCGCTGGATTGACAACTGAGGGAGTCGCCTGCCTTGCCCCCCCCCTTCCAGCGGGATCGCCTGCTGTCGGAACGGCAACGGCATTGAATGCCAACGACAAACGCTCACCATCGCCGCGAAACGGCATCACTGAATGGGGTTGCCATGCCGGAAACACATAAAAGTCTCCCGGCTTGGGCAGCACATAGTGCGCCATACCGGTGCGAAACGACTGGATATGCCATTCCTCCGGGCCATGAAAACAGAGCTGACCGTCGAAACTCTCCGCAGTGATCTGAGGAGGAACAGCCAGAAAAATCACACCTGAAAAACTGCCGCCATGGGTATGGGTTGGGTTGTAATCGCCGGCGCGCTGACAGTTCAACCACAGATCAATCGGTTTCACCTCATAGCGCCCAGGAACCCAAGGGCCCCGACCCGCAGGCGGCTGACGATCGATGACATGGCGAATCCAGCGCTCACAAGCCGGGAGTAGATGCTCGGCCATCAAGGTGGCCACCCCTGGCTGCTGGGGCTGGAGTTCCCGCTGTTGGCTGAGCTGCCCCGCCAGCTTGGCGGACACGTCCTGACTGGCCGTGGGGTTGGCCAACACCTGGCGGCTCAACGCGAGCAGCGTCTCAAGAAGAGGAGCGGGCAACTCTCCTTTGAGAATCGACCGTGGGAAGAGATCCAA
>JAYKIX010000073.1:0-8467 GCA_035286005.1 Synechococcus sp.
CGCAGCGACCTGATCATCGTGGCGGGCCGGCCGGCCATGGGCAAAACCTCGATCGTGCTGAACCTGGCCAAGAACGTGGCCCAGCTGCACGACCTGCCGGTGTGCCTGTTCTCCCTGGAGATGAGCAAGGAGCAGCTCACCTACCGACTGCTCTCGATGGAGGTGGGCATCGAAGCGGGCCGGCTGCGGACCGGTCGCTTGCAGCAGGAGGAATGGCCGCTGCTCGGCCAGGGCATCAACAGCCTGGGGCAACTGCCGATCTTCATCGACGACAAGCCCAACTCCGGCGTGCTGGAGATGCGCTCGCTCTGCCGGCGGCTGATGGCGGAACAGGGCAAGGAGCTTGGGCTGGTGATGATCGACTACCTGCAGCTGATGGAAGGCTCGGGTTCCGACAACCGGGTGCAGGAGCTGTCGCGGATCACCCGAGGCCTAAAGCAGATGGCGCGGGAACTGAACGTGCCGGTGATCGCCCTCTCCCAGCTCAGCCGTGGCGTGGAATCGCGCACCAACAAACGCCCGATGCTGAGCGACCTGCGGGAATCGGGCTCGATCGAGCAGGACGCGGACCTGGTGCTGATGATCTACCGCGACGAGTACTACAACCCGGAAACCCCCGACCGCGGCATCACCGAAGTGATCGTGACCAAGCACCGCAACGGCCCTGTGGGCACCGTGAAGCTGCTGTTCGAACCCCAGTTCACCCGCTTCCGCAACCTAGCCGCCTAAGCCGTTGCCGATACTGGAGAGATGACCGCCAGACCTGCCCCCACCGAAATCTTCGACGTGATCGTCGTTGGGGGTGGCCACGCCGGCTGTGAAGCGGCCATCACCGCCGCCAGGCTGGGCCTGAACACAGCGCTATTTACACTCAATCTCGATCGCATCGCTTGGCAACCCTGCAACCCAGCTGTGGGCGGCCCCGCCAAAAGCCAGCTGGTGCATGAAGTGGATGCCCTCGGAGGCGTGATCGGCCGGCTCGCCGACGCCACCGCCATCCAGAAGCGCATCCTCAACGCCAGCCGAGGCCCCGCCGTGTGGGCCTTGCGCGCCCAGACCGACAAGCGGCAATACTCCCGCCAGATGCTGCAGCTGCTGCAGCACACCCCCAACCTGGCCCTGCGCGAAGCCATGGTCACGGGGCTGGAAGTTGACGGAGACCCCCGCGGTGGTGGGGACTCCTGGGATCCGAGCCAAGGCCCAGCCGCCCGCATCACCGGCGTGCGCACCTATTTCGGGAGCGTCTATGGCGCCAAGGCGGTGGTCCTCACCGCCGGCACCTTCCTGGGGGGCCGCATCTGGGTGGGGCACCAATCGATGCCAGCTGGACGCGCCGGTGAGCAGGCCGCCGAAGGCCTCACCGAAGCCCTGCAGGAACTCGGGTTCCACACTGACCGTCTCAAAACCGGCACCCCTGCTCGGGTCGACCGGCGCAGCATTGCTCTCGATCAACTCGAAGAGCAAGCCAGCGACGCCGCCGACCGTTTCTTCTCCTTTGATCCTGCCGCTTGGGCGAGTGGTGAGCAGATGCGCTGCCACATCACCCGCACCACAGCCGCCACCCACCAGCTGATTCGGGACAACCTCCACCTCACCGCCATTTACGGCGGTGTCATCGACAGCAAAGGGCCGCGCTACTGCCCCTCAATCGAAGACAAGATCGTGCGCTTTGCCGACAAGGACAGCCACCAGATCTTCCTGGAACCGGAAGGACGCGACACCCCAGAGATCTACGTGCAGGGCTTCTCCACAGGGCTGCCCGAACCGATTCAGCTGCAGCTCTTGCGCAGCCTGCCCGGTCTTGAGCAGGCCGTGATGCTACGGCCCGCCTACTCGGTCGATTACGACTACCTCCCCGCCACCCAGTTGCTGCCATCCCTGGAAACCAAGCGGGTGGAAGGGCTGTTCAGTGCCGGCCAACTCAATGGCACCACGGGCTATGAAGAAGCCGCAGCCCAGGGCTGGGTGGCCGGCCTGAATGCCGCGCGCCGCATCCACGGGCAGGAGGCGGTGCACTTCCCCCGCCAAGGCAGCTATATCGGCACGATGATCGACGATCTGGTGAGCAAGGATCTGCGTGAGCCCTACCGAGTGCTCACCAGCCGCAGCGAATACCGCCTGGTGCTGCGCGGCGACAACGCCGACCGCCGCCTCACGCCTCTAGGTCGCGAACTTGGCTTGATCGACGATCGCCGCTGGCAGGTGTTCCAGGACAAACTCAGCGCCATGGAAGCGGAGAAAACACGCCTGGAGACGCAGAGGCTGAAGGTGAGCGACCCGGTGGCCCCCGCAGTGGAAGCGGAAACCGGTGCTCCGATCAAAGGCTCCATCACCCTGGCCGACCTACTCCGCCGGCCCGGCATGCATGCCGCCGATCTGGTGCGCCACGGCCTCGCCGATGCCGATCTGCCACTTCAGGTGCGCGAAGGAGCGGAAATCGACATCAAATACAGCGGCTACCTGCAACGCCAACAACAGCAGATTGATCAGGTCAAACGCCAAGGGCAGCGCAAGCTGCCTGAGGGCATCGACTACGGCGGAATCGGAACGCTTTCGCGCGAGGCACGGGAGAAGCTCTCCGCCGTGCGGCCGCTCACCCTGGGCCAGGCCAGCCAGATTCCTGGCGTCAGCAAGGCCGACCTCACCGCCCTGCTGGTGTGGCTGGAATTACAGCAACGCCGCAGCAAAACCGGCCTCGCTCCCATTGCCAACTCTCGATAGGTTTAGGGTCTCGGCCACCATCGAATGCCTCCCCGCCACTCTCGATCCAAGGCCCTCTGGGAGATGCGCGCCGAACAGGTGATGGACAAGGTGTTCAGCCAAGGGGAAACGAAGTTCAAGCTCCAGCCCATTGCCGGAGCCTCGAAAAGTCAGCGGCAACAGCCAGCGCGCACTGGGCTGCTGATCGGCACTTCAGCGATGGCTCTGCTGGGACTCGGCAGCAGCCTGTGGCTCGCTCAGAACTGGCAGCGTTCGCTGCAGACCCTCAACCGAGAACGGAATCTGCAGATGATTGAGCGCCTGCGGCAGATACCCGTGGCCAGCCCAGCACAGGGAGGCAATGCCGAGAACAACAACACCAAAGCAAAGCCAACGACCGAAAACGAAGCCAAACCAACGGATGAAGCGGATGCGGCGCAAGCAGAACTCGAGCCCCTCACCCTTCCTCTAGCGGGGACCGTACCGGTGGCCGACACCAGCCTGAGCACTGCCGATACTGCCGCCATCACCATGCCGGCCGAGCCCCTGCTGGTGGGTGTCGTCCACGCCGGAGGGGGCAAAGCAACCGCCATCTTCCAGCTGGATCAGCTATCTCTCTCGGCGTCTCCTGGGGACGCCATCGGCAACAGCGGCTGGAACCTCCACTCCGTTCAGGCCAATGGTGCTGTGATCGAGAAAGACGGCCAACAACGCAGCCTCAGCGTGGGGGGAGCTTTCTGAACTCACCCACATCCCTGCTTCCTTCCCCAAGCGCTCTCTGGGAAGAAGCCACATCAGCAGTGTTGCGGGGTGAAGGACCAAGCCCGTTGCCAGGGCCCTGGCGCCTGATGCTGCTGGGCGACGGCAGCCCCACCCGCCATCTGCGCCTGCTTACGGGCCATCCAGTTGCCGTACGCCTCATCGCCATGGAAGAGGAACCTGAGGCGGTGCAGGAGTTTGCCGGACCACGCCCAAGGGAAGTGAGCGAACTGGAACCCCCACTGCTGCGGCGCCAAGTGTGGCTTGATTGCGCTGGCCAGACGCTGGCCTGGGCCGAAAGCTGGTGGAACCAGAGCGAAGCGGAGCAACACCTGCGGGACCGCAATGTGCCCATTTGGCTCAGCCTGACCCAAGGCCGGTCCGAACTGTTCCGCGAAGTGGATGGGCTGGCGCTGGTGCAAAGCTCCTGGCTAGAGGAAGGCTTCGGACAAACCGGACCGTTCTGGAGTCGGCACTACCGCTTCTTTCGCCAGGGGCGCGAACTCACCGTGATTCGAGAAGTGTTCAGCCCCCAGTTGGAGCAATGGCTCGGGCCGGCACCACGCCAACCCCTTCATCTCACTTCATGAACAAACCCGGCGGTTTATGCGAATAAGCTCTTGACAGCTTGACCCCTCTTGTGCTGCGTGGATGATGGGCGCAATTGCGCGGCACTTACCATGGCCACTCCCACCTGGATGAGCCTCACCGAGCTGGGGCAGCTGTTCGGTATCTCCACAACCCATTGCGGTCGAGCCCTGGATCGACTCGGATGGCGCGATCGCCACGGACGCCCAACAACCACGGCCGTGGAAGCGGGCGCCGCCTCCGCCAGTGGGTCAAGCGTGCAGGCACGCTCTGCAATCTGGAACAGCAAGGTTTGTACATCCCTGCTGCAAAGCCAGGGCTACAAACGCATCACCCGAGCCCAGCACGTCAAGCAATGGGTGGCGCTGCTGGAAGCCCTCAGCGAAGGCTCTCCATCAATCACCACCACCCCTGAACAAATGGCGGAAGAGCTGCCTTCCGAACTGATTGCTGACGTCAATCATCAGCTCAGCCGGCGTGGATGCCGCTTTCAAGCAGGGTTGAAGACCTCCGCATGAACTCAACTCAGGCACGACGACGGCTCGAGCGGGGCAATGGGCGACGTCCCACTCCCTGAGACTGATCCACTGGTCGGACCGACGACGGAGATACCTCGGGCTGGGGTAGAGAGCCGGAGCCCGGCATGCGTTGCCAACGGTCCACCCGGAAGCTGTCGTCATCAGGCCAGGTGTCCTGTTGCCCCTGGGGAGCAGGAGCGACTTGGGGCAGAGAAGACACAGCGTTGGCCTGCCGTATCGACGGAGCTCCGGCGGCAGATCGCGATGAAGAGTCCCGGGCCGGACTGATCAACGGGGGCTGTCGCTTGGAGATCGCCTCCAACGGGCGCTTCACACTCGGGCCTGTTTGCCGACTTGAACCACGCCGCGTCTCCCAGGTCTGAGCATCGCTGAGACTTTCCCTTGCCTGAGATGCACGCGACGATCGCGGACTGTCCCATCCGCTGTCCCAATCCTCTTCTTCGTCCAACAGCCAGTCGATCTTGTCGCCAACCCAGCGGCCCATGGCGTCGAGGCTGGCCGCCGCCGAACGCCCACTGCTGCCCGGAGCTCCACGTCGCCCTGGACGCGCACCCGAAACCCCATCCACCAGTTGACGCCCGGTCTCAAGCCACTGATCCAACCGACGATCGAACGGATCTTCGAAACGTGGGCGGTCTCGGCGCGATGAGGGCTGACGTCGGGAATCCATGAAACGACGTTACCGACGACGGCGAGCAAGCCAACGTTCCCGGCGACAACCGATCAACACAATCGAGACTCCACACACCTCAAACACCAGCAACAACTGATCGATCTCAACCATGGGGATCGCTGTTCGCCTCTGAGGTCAGCACGGGATCATGCAACTGCATCGGCTCAAAACGCAGCAGGCAACTGGCGTGCCAGACACCGCCATGATGCCTCTCACAGCAAAACCTGCAGGCCGCATTTCGCAACCTGCGCCGATAGGGCGTTTTCCGGCCGCACTGCGGACAGACCGCCATCCAACGCACTGGAGTTGAGGGCACCGGATAGCGATGGCGCACGCTCACCTGAAAACCACTCTGGGCGCGATTGATGGCAGCCATCCGCGCCCTGAACTGCGGACCGTGACTTTCCGAAAGGCCCAGCACCACATCCACCCACGCGTGAATCATTTCGTGGCAGAGGGTGCTCTCCAGCGCCGAACGGGGTAAGGGATCGAGTAAGGGACGCGACAGCACAATCTCCCGACCCAGCGGCGGGGCGACCCCGGGACCACGTCGATACATCCCTGCCGTGCGTCGCATCCGCCCATCACTCCAGCGCACCGCCAACAAAGGCTGAGTTCCCCTCACCAAAGCACCATCAAAGTGCTCCCGGTTGAGCCGATGAAACAGGGGAAGCAGCGGCTCCACAGGCATAGGCGGTCAGGCGAGCGGTGCGGTGATCCAACCCGCGCAGTCTGACCGTGAGGGTCTTCAGTCAGTCAGACTCGACCGCATTCTGATGAGCAGAGCGCCGTGGAAGTTGGTCTGGTTCGCGAAATCGGGAGCAAAGCCCTGCTCGCCGGCGCTGGAGCCCTACTCCTCTACTGGACCATCACGGCTGTGAAGCTCGTGCTCAGCGCCCGGGGCATCAACCCCCTGATCAAGCAGTTCTTCACCCAGGTGGCCGCCGGTCGCATTGATGCGGCCTACCTACTCACCACCAAGGGCTACCGCCAACACGTCAATCGACAGCAGTTCATCCGCTTCCTTGCAGGGCTGAAGCTCAACCGATTCCGCAATCTGAAGTCGGGGCGTCCCCGCATGCAGGAGGGCGACATCATCCTCACCGTGAAACTCAAAGCCGACAACGACGAGGAACTCCCCCTGGATTTCACTTTCACCAAGGTGGAAGACAACTGGCGGATTGCCCGCATCAATCAAGTTGCCGCCTGATGTCCCAACACCCCCACCAGTGATGACGGCCGCATCCGCGGAACGGGCCAAGGAGCTGCGCAGCCTGCTCAATACCGCAGCCCATGCTTACTACGTTCTCGATGCACCCTTGATGGAGGATCCGGTCTACGACCGGCTCTACAGGGAACTCCTCAATCTGGAGAACGCCCATCCAGATCTGAGGACACCCGACAGCCCTACCCAGCGCGTGGGTGGGGCACCGGCTGAAGGCTTTCAAAGCGTGCGCCACCGCATTGGCCTACTCAGCCTCGACAACGCCTTCAACACAGATGAACTCGCGGCTTGGTATGCCCGCCTGCTTCGGGTGCTCGATCGTGACTCTCCCGCAGGAGAGCCAACGCCAGCCCTGGCCATGGTCGGAGAGCTCAAGATCGATGGCAACGCTCTAGCCCTCAGTTACGACAGCGGCGTGCTGGTTCGGGCCGCGACCCGAGGCGACGGCGAACAAGGCGAAGAGATCACCGCCAACGTGCGCACCATCAGCTCCGTGCCGCTGCGGCTGCAACTGGAAGAGCCACCCGACTGGCTTGAAGTGCGTGGAGAGGCCTTTATTCCCGATGGCACCTTTGCCGCCATCAATGCAGATCGCCAACAACGGGGCGAAGCCCTGTTCGCCAATCCCCGCAACGCCTGCGCCGGCACTCTGCGCCAGCTGGATCCCAAGGTGGTTGCCGCCCGCCGGCTGGATTTCTTCGCGTACACCCTGCACCTTCCCAACGACTGGGATGGGAAACGCCCGGCCAATCAGTGGGAGAGTCTGCAGTGGCTGAAAACTGCCGGCTTCAAGGTGAATCCCAATGCAGCACTCCTGGCCAACCTTGAGGCCGTGGAGGCCTTTTTCTCCCGATGGGATTCGGGCCGTCACAAGCTCGACTACGCCACTGACGGCATCGTGGTCAAACTCAATGACCTGCGTCTGCAGGATGCAGCCGGATTCACACAAAAGGCCCCGCGCTGGGCGATCGCACTCAAATATCCGGCAGAGGAAGCTCCCAGCCGCTTGCTGAGGCTCACCTGCCAGGTGGGGCGCACCGGTGTGGTCACACCAGTGGCGGAATTCGAAGCTGTACCTCTGGCTGGCACCAGCGTGAGTCGAGCCACACTCCACAACGCCGACCGTCTGGCAGAACTGGATCTGCACGCCGGCGACACGATCGTGGTGCGCAAAGCCGGCGAAATTATTCCAGAGGTGGTGCGCGTCCTCAAGGAGTTGCGCCCCCCGAAGGCCGAGCCGCTGCACCTGCCCCACACCTGCCCGGAATGCAGCTCCCTGCTGGTGCGTGAACAGGGGGAAGCCGCCACCCGCTGCATCAACAGCAGCTGCCCAGCCATCCTTCGGGGAGCACTACGCCACTGGGTGAGCAAAGGTGCCATGGATGTAGACGGCCTGGGGGGCAAGTTGATTGAACAACTCGTGGATCGAGGCCTGGTGCAATCCATCGCCGATCTCTACCGCCTGGACACCGCACTGTTGAGCAGCCTTGAGCGCATGGGGCAGAAAAGTGCGGAGAATCTCGTCAAAGCCCTCGAAGTCTCGCGGCGTCAAGGCTGGGCCAGGCAGCTTTACGGTCTCGGCATTCACCATGTGGGTGAAGTGAACGCCAGAGCATTGGCGAACACTTTCCCCAATGCCACTGCCCTGCAAACAGCCGCTTGCTCCGCCCCCGAGAGCATCACGGCCGTGTACGGGCTCGGCGTTGAAATTGCCCAAAGCCTGGAGCAGTGGTTCTCCAATCCAGCCAATCTCCAGTTGCTGGAACAACTGCACGAGAGGGGATTCAGCCTTGCGCTCAGCGACGATGAGCGCGCCCAAGCCACAGTGAGCGACAGTGATCAGCGGCTAAGCGGCAGCACCTTCGTGCTCACCGGCACCTTGCCAACCCTGAGTCGCTCCCAGGCCAAAGCGCTGATCGAAGCGGCCGGTGGCAAGGTGAGCGGATCCGTGAGTAAGAAAACGAGCTACGTGGTGGCCGGAGA
>JAYKIX010000074.1:0-15028 GCA_035286005.1 Synechococcus sp.
AGTCCACCGGTGCTGCCGATGAACTGGGGGAGCTGACCGTTCAACGCCGTTGCTGTCATGGCTGTCCTCGAAAAATCGGCATGCCGTTACGGCTGGAAAGTAGCACCGTGATTCGGCCCTGATCCCCCGTCCCGTCAGCAAGCTTCACACCCGTCAACATTGTTGGGCCACGGGAAAGAACACCGTTAAGCCCCGATTGCGTTGCTGAATGAGGCGCCCCCCCAGGCTTGCCAGCATGCGTCGGGTCGCTCCCTGACTCAACTGCAGGCTTCCAGTTCCTGGATTCCAGCTCAGAACTGGGCCAAGTTCAGCGGTGTGCTCGTGCGATTGCTCAGAGGGGCCGCCGTTGCGAACTTGGCTGCTGAGATGCAACTTGAGCCTGGCCCCGGCAGGCCTGAGCTGGAGCAAGACTTGGGCGCCCTCCGGCAGGCCCCGGGTGCTGCGGTCGAGTAGGCCGCCCAGCATTGGCTCAAGCCTGCTGGGGTCGCTGAGCACCGGCGGCAAGTTGGGACTGAGATCCAGATCCAAGGAGATCCCCCGTCGATGCAGTTGTTGCTCCCAGCTGGGGGCCAGGGACTCGAGCATGCGGCCTAGGTCAGTGCGGGCCAGCTCTCCGGGCTCGGGCGGCTGACGTTGCAGTTCCGCCGCATGGAAGATAAGCCCAAAGCGGTCGATCTGTTCTGTGCATTCACTGTCGATCTGCTGCAGTCGGTTCATCACCACAGCGGGCAGATCCCGGCGCCGAAGCAAAGAACGAATCAGGGTGCGAATTGTGGCCAGGGGCGTGCGTACTTCGTGGGTGATTGCTTCCAGCAAGGACAGCTCGGCGTCTTCGGTGGTTGTGTCGTTGCGTCCCACGTCCGCTGCATGGGAGGTCTGCAGCGTGAGGCTGGGGGCCATCGCTGCCAAGCGTTCGGCAAGGCCCGGCCAGAACCGTTGTGCAAACCCCTCGCTGCTGTTCAGGGGGCCGAGGTTGAGGATCGCCTGGCGTAGGGCCGCCGCTTGCTCAGGCGCCTGTTCCCGAAGGCGTTGATCCAGCATTGCCAACAGGGATCCCAGGGTTTCTGGGTCGCACTGCATCAAAAGCTGGCGTTGATCACTCTCCCCGTGGAGGGCCAGCGCCACCTGTCGTTCAGCTGTGATCACAATCAGCAGGGGGTCATGACCATCGCTCTCGAGAAGAGAGAGCCGTTGGTAGTTGGGACCAGAGTTTGTGGCTTGGGGGCTTGGGCTTGGAAAGCGATCGGGAGGCAGTAGCCCACCCTGAAAACCTGTGGTCAGGTTGAGCTGGTCAGGAGTCCAGACCCAGCCCTGCAGCCCTGCCAGCAGGCTGGGGTCATACAGGGCCGGGAGTGGGGCGGCGATCCAAACCCCCCGAGGAGGTGCACCACTGGTGGGTACGAGCTCAGCCTGGATTGTTTCTAAAGCGGCCCACCACAGCCTTCGCGCTGTGGGGTCGTCCACGCGCCCGGCATCGAGGCCTTCCGCCATGCGGGATTGGAGCGCACGCAGAGTGAGGGAGGCGCTCACCGCAGCTGCTGGGACCGACTTCGCCTTGCCACAGATAGGCAAAGGCCAAGGGAGATGAAGTTGACCACCATCGCTGAACGTCCGTAGCTCATGAAGGGCAAGGGGATGCCTGTCACGGGGCCAAGGCCAATGGTCATGAAGATGTTCACCACCACTTGAAACATCACCATCGTGGCCACTCCGATCACCAGGAGCGATTCGAAGTCACTGCGAGCGCGGTTGGCCACTTGGATGAGGCGCGTGATCAAGGCAGCAAAACCAACAACGACCAACACGGTGCCGAGGTAACCGGCCTCTTCCCCAAGGGCGCTGAAGATGAAATCCGTGTGTTGCTCAGGAATGAAGCGGAGCTTGGTGAGCTGTCCCTGCAGAAGTCCTGTGCCAAACCATCCTCCGGAGCCAATTCCGACTGTGCTTTGCAGCAGGTGATAGCCGCCTCCGAGAGGGTCTTTGGCTGGGTCGAGGAACAGCACAAGTCGATCGCGTTGATAGTCCTTGAGACCGTGCATCCATAGCCATGGGGTCACCGTCGCTACTCCTCCCTGGACCATCAAGACAACACCGGCGGCCAGGCGTCTCCAAGGCAGTGAGCGGTAAGCGATCACCATCATTAGGGGTACCCAGAGAGCCAGAGCCCAAGGCATTAACCCAGCCATCAGGGCCGTTCCGAGGGGGGCTAGTAGGAGCACCAACCACTCAAATGGCATCCCAGACCAATAGAGCATCGTGAGCAGTAGGGCTCCAAACACCAAGGAGGTGCCTAGATCGGGCTGGATGAAGACAAGGGCCCAGGGAATGGAAATCACCCCAAGCGGCCGCAGCAGATCCACAGGGCGTTCCACTGGGAACCGATCCAGCACGACTGCGAGCAGCAGGATCGCCGAGAGCTTTGCGAATTCCGAGGGCTGCACGTTCACCCCGCCGATGCTGATCCACCTCTGAGCCCCTAGGGCTGACGTACCGATCAGGCGCACGGCGATCAGGCTGATCACGGTGACGCCGTAGATCGGCAGCAAAAGAGGCTTAAGGCGCTCCAGCTTCAGTCTGGCCAGGATCAGGGTCATCACCACGCCAATGGCGGCTGTGAGTGGGTGTTGATACCAATCGGCGTAATCAGCTTGCCGCTGGGTGCTCAGGATCAGCAGGCTGGAGACAGCCACCATGGCGAGGGGGATGACCCAGAGCACCAGCTCGACGTCTTTGCGGCGACGCAGGACTGAACCAGTGCGGGCGTACAGAGTTTGTCTCCCTCGCCAAAAACCTCCCAGCATCGTTAGGCGGAGGCTCCTAGCAAGGTGGTGACTTGACCGGCCAGGCGCTGGAAGCTGGCGGCACTGGCGGAGTCGGGTTGACTGATCACGATGGGTTGGCCTTGATCGCCTCCAGCCAAGACAGGCATTTCCAGGGGCACCTGTGCCAGAAGCGAGGTGGAAAATTCATCGGCCAGGGTCTGACCGCCGCCTTCCCCAAACAGTGCGTAACGCTTATCAGGCTGATCAGGTGGGATGAAGGCACTCATGTTTTCGACCACACCGAGCACTGGTATGGACATTTGGCGGAACATGGCCAAGCCGCGGCGGGCATCCTGAAGAGCCACCTGCTGCGGAGTGGTGACAATCACAACACCAGCCATGGGCACCGCCTGGGCCAGGGAAAGCTGGGCATCGCCAGTGCCGGGAGGCAGGTCCACCACGAGGACATCTCGCTCTCCCCAGGTGACCTGATACAGGAACTGACGGATGATGCCGTTCAGCATCGGTCCGCGCCAGATCACCGGCTGGTCTTCGTCAATCAGCAACCCCATCGAGACCATGGCCACCCCACAGCTCTCGATGGGTGTCATGCGCTGTTCATGGCCGCTCCCTTGCACCTCGGGTGTGCGATCAGCCACTCCCAGCATCGTGGGCGCATTGGGTCCATAGATGTCTGCATCCAGTAGGCCCACCCGCAGCCCCTGTCGGGCTAAGGCACAGGCCAGGTTCACGGCCACGGTGCTCTTGCCGACGCCACCTTTGCCGCTGCTGACGGCAATGACCTGCTTGACGCCTGGGATCGGTTGGCGTTCCGCGACCTGGCCATGGCCAGCCTGACCAATGCCGCCATGGTTGTGGTTGTTCTGTTGGTTCGGGGTTCCCAGTTCAATCTGCACATCCTCGATGCCATCAAGCTGGAGCAGACGTTCTCGGCTTTCTTGGGCGATGCGCTCACGTTGGCCTTGGGCAAAGCTGGGCAAGTTGAGACGGATCACAGCCCTAGGGGGTGCCACGCGGATCTGGTCGATCCAGCCCAGATCGACCGCAGGCCTTCCGCTGCCGGCATCAAGGATTGTCGTCAGCGCTGTGGTCGCCTGGTCTGCGGTCGCCATGAATCCCATCCGTTGAGGCGGATCCTAGGTGTGGGCTCCCATGACAGTCCTTCACGTGCTCTTGTCGGAAGACGGCACGGGCTGAAATGGTTCCTGTCATCACCCGCCGCAATCTCCCCATGGTTCGTTCACTGCTGAGGCGCCTGAAGGGTTCGTTGTCCTCCGCCCCCAGTGCAGCGTCCTCCAGTGCCGCAGCACTGCCGATCTCACCTCCTCCTGTGGATTCCCGGGAACGTGCCCGGGCTTTGGTGATGGGCCTGCAGGATGAGATCTGCGCCGGCTTGGAGCAGCTCGACGGGGTTGGGAGGTTCCAAGAGGAGAGTTGGGATCGCCCTGAAGGAGGCGGTGGACGCTCAAGGGTGATGCGGGAAGGTCGGATTTTTGAGCAGGGCGGGGTGAATTTCTCGGAGGTGCATGGCCATGAACTGCCTCCCTCGATTCTCAAGCAGCGTCCTGAGGCCAAGGGCCATCCCTGGTTTGCCACCGGCACCTCGATGGTTCTGCACCCCCGGAATCCCTATGTGCCCACGGTGCACCTCAACTACCGCTATTTCGAGGCTGGCCCGGTTTGGTGGTTTGGAGGTGGGGCTGATCTCACCCCCTTCTATCCCTTCCTGGATGATGCCCGGCACTTCCATCGCACCCATAAGGAGGCTTGCGACTCGGTGAGTACCGATCTCTATCCGGTGTTCAAGCCTTGGTGCGATGAATATTTCTTTCTCAAACACCGGGATGAAACCCGGGGTGTGGGAGGGATTTTCTATGATTATCAAGATGGCAACGGTCAGCTCTACAAAGGGCAAAATCCGGAGGGCCCTGCGGCTGAGGTGGCTCAGTCCACCGGCTCTCGACCACTGACGTGGGAACAGCTTCACGCTCTGGCCAAAGCCTGTGGTCAGGGCTTTTTGCCTGCCTACGCCCCAATCGTTGAGAAGCGCCACCCATTGCCGTACGGCGAGCGAGAGCGGCAGTTCCAGCTGTATCGCCGTGGGCGGTACGTGGAGTTCAATCTGGTCTGGGACCGCGGCACGATCTTTGGTCTGCAGACCAATGGGCGCACGGAGTCAATTCTGATGTCTTTGCCGCCGCTGGCCCGGTGGGAATACGGCTATCAGGCGGCGCCAGGGTCACGCGAAGCGCTTCTCACGGATCTGTTCACTCGCCCTCAAAACTGGTTCGAGGATCCTTCCCTTGAGGAGCGTTGCCGTCCTCATCAGGCGGTGAACTGAGGGTCGGCGTGGTCTTCGGTGGCATCCCAGCTTCGATGGCGTCGACGATGCGCCGGGCAATGTCTTCAAGGGTGGCTTCACGGGTGAGTGGTGAACGCAGTTGTTCTTCCAGCCGGCCTTCAAGTTTGCCGATTTCGAGGATGCTGATGCCGCGTTTTGGAGCCCCCAGACCCCCTCGGAATTTGAGGGGGTAGCGCCCAAAGCTGGCGGCCAGACTTTCGTCGATTCGTGTGGGGTGCCTGTGCAATGCAGGGATCAGTCCTGATCCATAGCCATCACGGCCATAGGCGTCGAAGTGGATTTCCAGCGCATAGCCGCCGCGCTCAACGTGCTGTTTGCCCTGCGACCAGTTCGTCCGTGGGTCATTGCCGTTGGCAATGGTGAGCACTGGAGGGGTGTATTCGAGAAAGCTGAGGCCGCGCCGACGACCTTCTTTCACAACGGCATCACGAACCCGGAGGTTCCAGAACAGCTCATCCCGCATGCGTGGATCCATCGGGGCTGCACCCTTGAGGTCGACGGAGGCGCCGGACGTGCCAGAGCCCTCCATCTTCTGGGAGTCGGCATGGCCAGCCAGCATCAGGATTGGGGTCTCACGGGAGACGGCCCGTCGTCCGATCCAGCTGGACTTCAGAGACACCCTGGGCCCTAGAAGTGGGTCGACGCTGGGGGCTTCTGCCGCGGTGGCGAGTCCGAGACTGGCTGTCACGACCCCACCGATGACCAGTTTCAGGGCGAGTCGACGCCGGGAGATCGGGATGCGCTTTGAGATCGGCATGGGGACTTAGATCGGCGAGGAGAGCAGGGAGCCGTCACTTGCAAGGTCGAGAGGTCCGGCCAGTTCCAGCTCAAGGGCGATCAGTTCATCGCGGTGGGCGCGCAGGCGAATCGTGCTGCCGCTGGTCTGATCGTCTTGGTTCATCAAACGGATTTCCACGGCCTCCTGACGCTCGGCGCGCCTGCGATAAATCAGGCCGGCCAGGGGGCCAAGCAGGGCCAGCATCAGGGGCCAGCCACTGAGGGACGGGTGTAGTTCACGAATCACCAGTCCAAGGCTGCCGGCACCGATGGTCCCGAGCAGAGAGAGCAACACTGCCAAGGGGGTGCTAGAGGCCACGGTGCCCTGGAAGCGCAGCACCTGGCGTTCTGCATCGCCGCCCTGCTGGGACCAGCCTCGCTGTTCGAGCCAGGTGCTGAGGCCCTCCAAGACCTCAAGCGGAGGCCTTGGCGAGGCCACGTCCACGACCGTGGTGCGGTCTTTGCTGGCGGCCCGCAGGAAAAACACCAGCCCGATGGCCAGCAATAGGGTGAGCAGGAGGGTAGAGGATTGGAACGAGGGCATCCGCGGCTACGGCGCTTGGGTGCCCGACCGTTCTAAGTCGCCAAGGGGGCCTCAGGCTGGTGTGTGAGCTGATGAAGCCAGTGCTGCCAGGGCTCCATCAGCTTCTGGGCCTGGCTGCGGCAGGCGCTATGGAGGTGCAGCATGCTTCGGGGCCGCCCACGACTCGGACAGCGTTCGCTGTAGCGGCCCAGCATCCCCTGGGCGTCCAGGAAGTCGAGCGCCTGGTGGAGCACCGTTTCCGACAGCCGCAGCTCCGGATGCTCCCGCTCCAGGCGTTGCAACAGGCCCGATGGGTAGCTGTCTTGTTTCAGCAGGCAATCCAGTACCCAGCACACGGCCAGTTCGAGGTCGAGGAATCGTGGCGGTGGCTGGTGAAAGTAGCGCTCGATGTCGGCGAGGCAGCCCCGGGGGGGCTTGCGGCGGCTATGCAAAACGTTTTTTCGTCTCAAATTTGTCTAAGTCGATCTTGTTCTGATTTTCAAGTCCCTGAGAAAAAGTCGCGGCCCGCTCGGTTGGTCAGAGTGGGCACGTTGTTGTGTTGTGACAAGGACCTCAATGGCTGAAGCTGCTTCTGCGCCCCGCGAGTTCGCCGTCTTTGATGGCGATTTGGATGCCGCTTGGGCCGCGCGTTACAGCCGCTCCAGCGCTCTGGCTGTCGACACCGAAGCGATGGGGTTGATCCACGGGCGTGACAGGTTGTGCCTGGTGCAGATCTGTGACGCAGATGACCATGTGGCCTGTGTGCGGATCGGTTTGGGACAGACCGATGCACCGCGCCTCAAGGCCTTAATGGAATCTGCAGCGGTGGAGAAGGTGTTTCATTTCGCCCGTTTCGATGTTGCGGCACTCGCCAGCGGTTTGGGAATCGCAGTGAACCCTATTTTTTGCACCAAGGTGGCAAGTCGTTTGGCACGTACCTATACCCCCCGCCATGGGCTCAAGGATTTGGTCATGGAGCTGGTGGGTGTTGAGCTTGACAAGCAGGCCCAGAGCAGCGACTGGGGCAGGGTTGAAGAGCTCACGGATGCACAACTCGCCTATGCAGCCAACGATGCTCGTTATCTCCTGCGTGCTCGGGATCAGCTCGAGCGGATGCTGCGTCGGGAAGGGCGTTGGGAGTTGGCCGAACGTTGCTTCCCTTGCATCTCTGTGATCGCTGATCTGGATCGTTTGCGTTTCAACCAGGTGTTTGAACACTGAGGTTGCAGGCTTGCGCTCAGTCTTCGAGCATGAAGTTCTCGTCTTCTGGGCTCGCGACCAGTAGGGCATCGAGATTGGGTCTGGACGCTGGATCCCCCTCGCTCTGCTCCCTTCGGGTGTCCTCGAGCAGCTGGGATGCGATCCGCTTTCGGGCCTCCACATCGCGGAGGCCTTCCTTGGCCGCGGCCATCTCCACCCGACGCCGTGCAGCCGATTGACTGACGCCAAGGCAGCGGGCCAGCTCGGCGCAGACTCTTAGGTAGTCATGGTCCTGGATGCTGGCCATGGAGAAGTGCAGGGGTCAGGTCAGTATCCGCGATCAACCGTTTGATCACCAGCTGTGCCAGTGCACGACTGCCCCCGGCCCCTCCCATGCGCTGGCGCCCGATGCGGCCCAGGGTCTCCCGCAGGGGGGTATCGGCCAGTAAGGCCGTGAGATGGCGCTGCAGCTCGGCAGCGGAACCACAGGTGCGCACAGCTCCACCAAGCAGGCGACTTTGACGTTCGGCGAACCCTTGGGTGAACTGTGGACCACGACCCGGGAGCGACAGGGAGGGGATGCCAAGCCCCACTAGCTGCTCGGTGGCTGTGCCCGCGGTGGCCAGGCCGACTTCGGCCCAGCTCGCCCATTGGTTGAACCGGCCGCTTCCCAGAAGCAGCATTTGAGCCCCATTCACCCAGCAGGCTGTGGCGTTCACGCTTGCGGCAGGCGGAGGACAAGGCCGAAAGCCCAGCTGGTGCAACATGGGCTGAAGGGCCTCCTCAGAGGGCCGGGATCCCGTGGCCATCAGCAGGGTGAGTGGGACGTCACTCTGGAAACCCTGCAGGCTGCGCAGAAGACGTTCGGCGTTGCGGAGCGCTTCGGGCATGCGGCTGCCGCAGAGCAGCAGGAGGCGGCGGCAGCGCTCCAGAGCTGCTGGGGGAGGGCTGGTCTTGAGGCCATCCATCATTGGATTGCCGGGAGCTAAGGCTTGAACGCCATGCCGCCGGAGCCCACGGGCTGTGAGGCGGTCGCGCATCGCCACCAGTTGGCAACGTTTGCTGCCCATTAATGCCCACTCCCAGGGGTCCCATTCACTGCCCTTGAGGCGGTGGTATGTGTCACTGAGGTGACGCTTCGGGCCGCTGCTCCACGTGTAGTCACTCTTGGGTGTGCCGATGAAGCCAAAGGGTTGCCTGCTTCCCCAGGCCATCAGCAAGGGGAGCAGATCCCCCACCGCCAGCACGGCGGAAACCTGTTTGCTTTCGCGGCGCAGACAGCGCCATTGGCGCCATGTCAGCAGGGGGAGTCCAGCCACCAGGTCGGCGAGAAGGCCGCGGGCGCTTTGGTTGCTGAACCCTCCGCTCGGGAGCTGGGCCCTAGGGCCGATCATCCGCAGCCAACCCTGTTGCATTGCCAGGGTGAAGGCTTTGCCTTCGCCCACCAGTGGCAGAACGGAAAGGGGCAGTTGGTGTTCGAGGTCATGAAGGGCCTCGAGAATGCGCAGGGCGATCAGGTCTTCGCCATGGCCGTTGCAGACCACCAGCAAACCGGTTTTGCTCTCGCTGATACGATCCGCTGGTGGGGATGCACTTCCCCCGGCGGCGGCATGGCCAAGTGGTAAGGCAGAGGATTGCAAATCCTTTATCCCCAGTTCGAATCTGGGTGCCGCCTTCTGATTCATGAAGCGCGTTTTCGCGTTGTGCTCGGGTCTGTGGAGGCTCACGTCAGTGATGGGGCCAGCCTTCCGCGGCGTTGTCGTCTCATGAGCGCTGGCTTCACCCTTTGATCCTCCCATCGCGGCAGAGCCTTGATCGGGATCAGTAGTCGTTGTCGGCAACGCAGATACCTTGGCAACGGATTCCGTTGTTGGCAGTGCGTTTGCAATGGGGGCACAACACCGGAGAGGACGCTCGGGTGGTGGTGGTGGTTGAAGGGGGAACGCCGGCTGTGTTGGTTGGGCCGGTGGGTTGGTTGTGTTCGGCCATCGCGCTGCGCAGGCGTACTGCGATTCATCCAGTCGTTCAGGCGATCATGGCGCTCAGTGGGAATCAACGGCGTGGCCGGAATCGGCTTTGGAACCTGGTCATGGGGGAATCAACTGCTCTGGGGGTACGACTCCGAGAGGGATGACCCTGAGTTGGCCCAGACCCTTCGGGAGGCAGTGGACGGTGGTCTGACTCTGGTGGACACCGCGGATTCCTATGGAACGGGGCGACTCAATGGGCGTAGTGAGATGTTGTTGGGTCGGATCCTGGATGCATCTGATGCATCAGTGCGGGCACGGCTCACCGTGGCCACCAAGCTCGCACCCTTCCCCTGGCGCCTGGGGCGCCGTGGTTTTGATCGGGCGTTTGCTGCGAGCCAGGAGAGGCTTTGCGGGCATCTTCAGCGGGTGCAGCTGCACTGGAGCACGGCTCGGTATGCCCCTTGGCAAGAGGGCCCCCTGATGGAGGGTTTGGCGGATCTTGTGCAGCAGAACCGGGTCGCCGAACTTGGGGTATCGAATCTCGGTCCCAGGGGGGTGCGGGCTTTGCAGGCCAGGCTTTCTGCGCGCGGGGTGGCCCTGCGCAGTGTTCAGGTGCAAATGTCACTGTTGGCACCTGATCCGATTCGGCCGGATGGCTTGAAAGACACCTGTGCGGAACTTGGCATTGACCTGCTGGCCTACAGCCCCCTTGCGCTGGGTGTCTTGACCGTTGCACCGAGAGGACGCCCGCCACAATGCACCCGATTGCGGTCCGGTCTCTTCCGTCGTTTGCTTCCTGCCAGTGAACCCTTGCGAATTGCCATGGCTGGCATCGCCCGTGAACACCAGGCGTCTCAGGCGCAAGTGGCGTTGAACTGGTGCCGCTCCCATGGGGCGATGCCATTGCCTGGTTTGCGTCGCGTCCATCAAGCCCAGGACGCGGTTGCTGCTTTGAATTGGCAGTTAAGCGATCAGGAACGCCAGACGTTGGATCGGCTGGCGTTGGGTTGTTCGCAGCGGATGCCGGCGAACCCGTTCATGAGCGCCTAGAGCTCAGCCGTTGACGGCTTCACCGTGTTCAGGATCCGGGCTCACCACCACCGGGAGGCTCGAGGCCGCATGGGGCAGCGACACAACCTTTGCAGGGTCTGGGGTTGGTTGTGCGCTGGCCTCGGAATCGTCGCGTTGCTGGGCACATGCAGCCAAGGCTTCCTGCAAAAGCGAGTCGAAGGTGGCGCCGGGTAGCCGATGGCGTGCAATCTCGAGAAAGGTGCGCGGCAGTGATTCATTGGCTGCACTACGAACCGCGGGGTTGTTGCGACGATGCTCCTGCTCATCCTGAATGGCTCGCAGGAAGCGATGGGTCACATCGCGTTTGGTGCAGGCCTTGATCAGGGTGTCTCGTTCGGGCTGGGCAAGCATTGGCCCGCTTTCCAGCTCGCTGATGCGCCGCTCAAGGCTGGCAAGTACCTCCTCGGCCTCTTTGCTGATATGCGTCAGCTGGCCATCAGAGAGATGGGGCATATCGGCGACAAAGACCTTGCCATGGTCTTTGAGGGCAAGGAATGTTGGCCTTGGACCTTGGCGGTTGAGATGGCCCCGATCGTGATTGGTCACGATCGGCCGGCGTGGAGGAACCGGTCCCGCAGAGGAACGCCTGCGGGTGGTGCGTTGAGGCTTATCGAAAGGCATCAAACCTAAGGGGATGTGACGTCGCGGATGTTGCGGAGACGACGCAACAAAGCTGTAGAGGGATGTTAAGGGCGGCTTCCCTTGACGGCGATTGAGTTGAAACGCCGTTTTACGTGCGCTTGAAAGCGGAGGAAGAGATCAGGCGGGTAGGCCTTGAATCGCCGCGGGTGCGGGTGATCCGGCAGCGGAAACCTCACCAATGCACCAGGCCTTCAAGTGCAGGGATTCGCAAATGGACAGCGCCTGCGCAACAGCGCTCTCCGGAACAACTAGGCAGAAGCCGATGCCCATGTTGAACGTGTGCCACATGTCGCGTTCAGGGATTTCACCGCTTGCTTGGAGCCAGTGAAAGAGGTCGGGGCGGGGCCAGCCATCGGCGGCGATGGTGGCCTTGAGGCCCTTGGGCAGGCAGCGAGGCAGGTTTTCAGGAATACCTCCACCAGTGATGTGGGCCATGCCATGGAGAGAGAGCTTGGCTGCCAGCGCCGTCTTCACAAGCTCTCCATAGAGGGTGGTGGGAGCCAGCAGAGCTTCCATCAAGGGCGCTTGAGTTGCTCCAAAACGGGTGGTTGCATCGGCCCCCGCCATGGTCAGCACCTTGCGCACAAGGCTGAAGCCATTGCTGTGCACTCCATTGCTGGCAACGCCCACAATCCTGTCGCCGGCTTGGATGGCCTGGCCAGTGATCACCTCGTCTTCCTCAACCACCGCCACGCAGAAGCCAGCCAGGTCGTAGCGACCCGCCGGATAGAACCCAGGCATTTCCGCGGTTTCGCCCCCCAGCAAGGAGCAGCCAC
Source organism: Synechococcus sp. (assembly GCA_035286005.1). Lineage (GTDB taxonomy): Bacteria > Cyanobacteriota > Cyanobacteriia > PCC-6307 > Cyanobiaceae > Synechococcus_C. The sequence continues at coordinate 12,105 of JAYKIX010000074.1, forward strand.
TGCGTTGGCATGCATCGGCGATGCCCTCGACCACCTCGGCCATGGCTTCAGGGCTGAGGGCTCCCGTAGCCATGTAATCGAGGAAAAACAAGGGTGACGCCCCTGAGGTGATCACGTCGTTGACGCACATCGCCACAAGGTCAATGCCCACGTTGTGGTGCTGGCCGCAATCCTGCGCCAGTTCCAGTTTGGTCCCCACCCCATCGGTCCCAGACACCAAGAGAGGTTTTCGCATGCCTGCCGGCAGGCGCATCATTCCTCCAAAACCCCCGAGGCCTCCCACCACTTCGGGTCGGAAGGTGGCTTCAACACTGGATCGAATCCTCCCGACAAAGGCGCGACCGGCTTCGACATCGACACCTGCTGTTTTGTAATCCATGCCGATAGGGGAAGAGCCCGTTGCACACGTCTTCCGATCCTCTCTCCTCATGGTCCCGGTGACGCTCGCACGACTGGCTGTACGTGGGATAAGCCTGCGTTGTGGGCGCCATAAGCGAGCTTGATCTGAGTTTGCGTCCCTTTGGTCTTGTTTCTGCAGTGCTGACCAGCTACTCGGCCAAATATTTTGCTCACGCCAATGGTGCGGAGCTTCTCGGGGGTCGATGTTGAACCATCAAAAAACTCTCTACGGTTCAGCCGTTCTTTGAAAGTTAAGGCTGTTCCTTGTAGTCCCTCGTGGACCACACGTCCAGTTGCACTCAGCGTCCTTGGCGCTGATTCACGACTGGTCCTCGGGACAGACGCCTTGCATGCGTTCTCCTTTTTCTCTTCTTCTTCTGTCCGGTCTGTTGACCAGCAGTGCAGCTCTGCTTCCAGTTTTGGCCCGTGAGCTGGAAACCGACACCGTGCGTGACTCGCTGGCGGCGGTGCTGACACAACCCATCACTCCGTCCCAGGAAACCAACGGCAACGAGGCCAAGTCTGGACCTGATCAAGCAGAGCCACGGTCCTCGGAGCAGCCTGAATCCAGCACCACGGCAACAGTCTCACCAGTGCCGGTGATTGCTCCTGCCCCAGCCAAGGCACAACCCCAGGTTGTATCGGTGAGCACCGGTGAAGCCAGTTGGTATGGCCCAGGCTTCTATGGGAATCGCACCGCCAGTGGCGAGGTTTTTCGTCGCGGAACCATGACGGCCGCTCACCGCACGCTGCCTTTTGGCACCAAGGTGCGTGTGACGAATCTCTGGAACGGTCGCACTGCTGTGGTTCGCATCAATGACCGTGGCCCCTTCGTAGGGCATCGTCTGATCGACCTGGGTCATGGTGCTGCCACTGAACTTGGTCTCGTGGCCAGTGGAATTGCCCAAGTGCGTCTTGAGGTGCTCCGCTGACCCTTCAGGTTCTTCGCACCCTCTCTGATTTGCGCCAGTGGCGCGCTGCTCAGAGCAAGCCCGTCCATTTCGTTCCAACGATGGGCGGGCTGCATGAGGGGCATGCAGCCTTAATCCGACACGCTCGAGTTGTTCGGGCCACGCCGTGTTCCGTGTTGGTCAGTGTGTACGTCAATCCTCTCCAGTTCGGCGCTGGGGAGGATTTTTCGCGTTATCCCCGAGATCTTGAAACCGATTGCACCCTTGCTCAGCAGGCTGGTGCCGATGCCGTGTGGTGTCCAACCGATGGCGAGATCTATCCCACGGGTGCTGATCAGGTGTTTCGCCTGCAGGTGCCCCTCAATCTGCAACGGCCTCTCTGTGGTGCCTCGCGTCCTGGTCATTTCGATGGTGTGGCCACGGTGGTCAGCCGGCTGCTGGCGCTCGTGCGTCCGTCTGTTCTCGTGCTCGGGGAGAAAGACTGGCAGCAACTCACGATTCTCCGGTATTTGGTGCGGGAGCTGGCTTTGCCGGTGCGCGTATGCGGATGCCCCACGGTGCGAGAACCGGATGGTTTGGCCTGTAGTTCCCGAAACCTTTACCTCACTCCAGCCCAGCGTCGCCAGGCCATCGTGTTGCCTCAGCGTTTACAAGAAGCTGCTGCAGAGGTTGGCACTTCAGATCGAAAGATCGACACGGCAGCCTTGCGCGCTTCCCTGGAGACGGCAGGCCTGGCAGTGGATTATGTAGAAGTTGTTGATCCCTGCACCTTGCAGCCAGCGACTGCAGAACAAACCTGTCGGGTTCTGGCCGCTGCGGTGCGGATCGGCACGACCCGACTTATCGATCACTCGGTTCTGATGACCCGTTCGCCCATCGTCGCCATCGACGGCCCTGCCGGTGCTGGCAAAAGCACTGTGACCCGCGCCTTCGCGGAGCGGATGGGGTTGCTTTACCTCGATACAGGGGCGATGTACCGCGCTGTGACCTGGTGGGTGCTTGAGCAAGGCATTGATCCTGCCAATGCAAGCGATGTGGCGCCTTGTTTAAACGGGTTAGAGGTGGAACTGGACCCTTTGCTCGACGGAGTCCAGGCCGTGCGAGTCAATGGCACGGATGTCACCGAAGTGATTCGGGATCCTCGTGTGACCGCCAAGGTGTCGGTGGTGGCAGCCCATTCCTGCGTGCGCTCGTTGTTGACAGAGCAGCAACAGCGCCTTGGGAAACGAGGCGGCCTGGTGGCCGAAGGTCGCGACATCGGCACGGCTGTGTTCCCCGATGCCGAACTCAAAGTGTTTCTGACGGCGACACCGGCGGAACGGGCCCGTCGACGGGCCCTTGATCTCGAACGCCGCGGCTTTGAGGTGCCGGCCTTGGCGGAACTGGAAGCGCAGATCATGGAGCGAGATCAGCTCGATAGTTCCCGCGAGGTGGCACCGTTGGTGCAGGCCCATGACGCCGCTGAATTGATCACCGACGGCATGGCCATCGAGGCAGTGATCGATGCCCTTGAGGATTTGTTCCGTATGAAGGTGCCCGCAGAAGCTTGGCCCGGCCCTAGCGCCTGATCAGGGGCTTGATCTCCTCAATCAGGCCGGAGCAGGCATCCTCCAG
>JAYKIX010000075.1:0-11793 GCA_035286005.1 Synechococcus sp.
GAGATGGCGATCAACTGGAGCCTCTCGGGCCCGATGCTGCGCGCCTCAGGCGTGCCCTGGGATCTGCGCAAGGTGGATCACTACGAGTGCTACGACGACTTCGACTGGGATGTGGCCTGGGAGAAGGAGGGCGACTGCTACGCCCGCTACCGGGTGCGGATCGAGGAGATGCGCCAGTCGCTCAAGATCCTGCGCCAGGCCTGCCAGATGATTCCCGGCGGCCCCACCGAACATCTGGAAGCCCGCCGCATGGCCGAGGGCAAAACCAGTGAATTCGCCGGCTTCGACTATCAGATCGTGGCCAAGAAAGTGGCCCCCACCTTCAAGATTCCCAATGGCGAGCTTTACACCCGCCTCGAATCGGGCAAGGGCGAGATCGGTGTATTCATCCAGGGCAACAACGACGTGACCCCTTGGCGCTTCAAGATCCGCGCTGCTGACAGCAACAACCTTCAAATCCTTCCCCACATCCTCAAGGGGCACAAAGTGGCCGACATCATGGCGATTCTGGGCTCGATCGACGTGATCATGGGGTCTGTGGATCGTTAACCAACCTCGATCAAGAAACGCGGCATGGATCGATTCTTACGCCGGCTTTATCACGCGGGATATTTACTCCCTGCCAGCCTGACGGGGTACCTCTGGCTCAAGGGTTTTCATCCCCATCTTCCGGGATGGGGATGTCCGTTCTTAGCAATCACAGGCATTCCATGTCCGGGATGTTTTTTGACCCGTGCCACCTCAGCAGCACTCACGGGCCGCTTCGCTGAATCGATTGAATTGCATCTGTTTGGACCTATCACCGCGGCCATGCTGCTTGGCTGGAGTCTTACTTCGATTCGCAGCAAACGACTCATGCCAACTCGACACCAGCTACCCATTCTGGCAATCGCCGCATCCAGCTTGTTCAGTTACTGGGTTTTGAGAATTCTGCTGAGCTATGGACTGCACATTCAGGGATTCCCAGGCTTCCCCATCACATAAAAAAGCCCGCCCTTCAATGGAGGGCGGGCAACTCAAAGAGAGCCATCTCCGTAGTCAGACCAATCAAGCCGCCGCAGAACGAACAAGCCCACTGCGGCACACATACAGCTGAATAAAGAAGGTCATGACTGGAACATAAACAATCAGGCCCACCAAACAGAAGCCGCAGGTCACAAAGGCCAAGAGGAAGGCCAGGACCTGAATCCCCACAAGGGCCCAACCCTTTTCAGTGCCATAAACAGCCGAAAAGGAAGAGGTAAAACAATCCCAGATACCAAGGTCAGTCGTGAAGACTTTATTGACATAAATCGGCAGAGAGGCGAAAACGACAAGCCCCGGCAAAACACAGACAACAATTCCGATCGAGGCCGCCAAAGAAAACAAAATCCCCGCGAGAATATAGCGACCCAATCGAGACATCAAGATGGAAACCATCTCAGAATACTCAACCACTTTTCCGCGCTGATAATAAAAAGCAGGGATCGCCATAAACATCACTCCTACCAAACTTTGAAGAAGCGAAAAAGGCACACTACTAATCTGGCCAAAAATCATGCCAACAAACGCACCAAAGCCCGTTCCACCATCAACAAGATGGAAGAAATAGACGATGGCGTAATAAACAACAACAGCAGCAATGGAGAGAACTATTGAGGTCAGCCAAGTCAACAAAAGCGTTGGCACGTGCGCACCAGCATCCTTCCAAGCCTCACGGAATGTGGCATTAATACTGAAAGAACTCACCGCAATAAATCAACTTTTAAAAGGCTAACCTACAGAACTGAGACCAGCCAGCAGTTAAAGCAACGTCGTCACAATCAAGAATCGACAAGATCAATCCATCTCCACCACCCCCAATCTTGAGCACATCACTGAGAGCGATTGACTACACCCTGCCCGACCAGAACGAACCGGAGCTTGAAGTCGTCCAAGCCAGAGGCAGCGCAGTCAGACGCAGCCGCGCGCGTTCATGCGCCAAGAACAGCAATCGCACGTAAGCGGATCAGACCACCGTTCTGCAACAATTAAGCGAACATTTACCTCCCGCATGGCCATTCGGAGAGCCGCCGACTCACGGCCCGACTGGCTGCAACTTGAACGCGTCGTGCGGTTCGGCGACACCGATGCCGCAGGCGTGATGCACTTCCAACAGCTCTTGCGATGGTGCCACGAAGCCTGGGAAGAAAGCCTGGAGTGCTATGGCGTTCTTTCCAGCTCGATTTTTCCTGGTGGTCGCGACCAAACCCAAGTAATAGACATTGCCCTTCCAGTCGTGCACTGCGAGGCCGATTTTCTTCGCCCCATACACGGTGGCGACCAGCTCAAGGTCCTGGTGGAACCGGAACGCATGAACCCAGGCTGCTTTGAGGTGCGCACGCGATTCCAATACAACGAGACTGAGGTCGCCCGAGGACTCATCAGGCACCTCGCCATCAATGCCAAATCGCGACAACGCTGCCCGCTCCCAGAACCCATCGACCGCTGGCTGGAGGCATCCAGCCAAGGGCGAATTGGAAGCCTTTAAAAAAGTACATCGAGCCCTAAGAGTCAGAACAAAATGACAGACTCAAACCCAAGCAATACCCTTCAAAAAGATGGAAGAAAATTCAAATTTCAAGCACAAAAATCCAGCGCTAACGGCCTTGCTTCTCATTGTCACATGCAGCATTTACTATTTTGTCTTGCTGTACGGATGGATCAATGCCGTCAACGCCTACAGCTCAAAACCAAAGCTTGATCCAACGACAGCGATCATTCTTTCGATCGTCACCTGCGGACTTGCATCGATCTATTTCGAATACGAGATCGCCGAACGAATCGAGAAAGTAATCCAAAACAAAAAAGCCGAAGGAACTCTCCGTCGCGACGGCATGCAACCACCTATGAATAATTTAAAGGGGATTGTCTTGTTCGGATCGATCGGGGCCTACGCACTTTCTATTTTCTCGGGTGGGATTCTCTCGGCCTTGGCCTTCATCTTCACAATCTGGCTCTCCTGCGCTGTTCAATACGCCGTTGAATATGCGTTGGATGTTCCCCAAGACTGATTGCTCGCCATCACCAAACGGCACCAACAGCTCATCACTCCAACACCCCGTCTTTGCGCTGTTCTTCCTCCAAGTGCACGGCCAACCACTCTTGCCAGCGCCTTCGCTGCCACTTGCCAGCATCGGAACGCTCTAACTCGGGACAGTGATGCCAGCTTTGTGGTCGCTCCTCAGGCAGCCAACGACTCGCGATGGCCTCAAGGCGCGGCCGAATCGATAGCCATGCAGAGCTGAGATCAGCCTCCCCATGGCAGCGCACTAGGCCAACGAGCCGCTGTCCCCACTCAGCGCTTGGGACCGGCAGCAGCAGAACCTCCTTAAGCGGCAGCTTCAGAGCATCGGCCTGATGGAGCAGCCGATCAGCGAGCTGCTCCGGGAACACCGTTTCACCACCTGAGTGAATCGCTCCATCGAGGCGACCACGAATCAGGAGTCGCTGCGAACGATCGGCGCGCATAGACAGCTCTGCCACATCACCCGTCTGCCACCAGCCTTCCGCATCTGCGACGGCCGCCCATTGACCATCACGCCAGCGGGCCGTTGCCAGGCGTTGGGTGCGCACCATCAAAGCCCCATCCGCATCAAGAGCCAGTTCCACATCCGTCAGAGGAGATCCACACCCCTTCTCCCCCTGCAGAAACTGATCGGGGGTCTGCACCGCCACCATCGCGGCGGTTTCGGTGGCGCCATAGCAAGGGGCCAGATTGAGGCACAGGTCCCGAGCCTGCTGGGCCAAGGCCTCTGACAACTCGGCGCCTCCCACCCAAACAACCGCCAACTGCTGCAGCCAGCCGATGCCAGCGGGATGGGCCATCAAGCGCTTGAGTTGGGTCGGAACCAGCGACACCACGGCAGGCTGCTCCCCCCACCCCGGCAAGGCCTGGCAGGTGGCCAAAAGAGTACTTGGATCTTTCATCACCGCAGGGACGAGCCGTTGATGCGTCGCTCCCCAGAGGCGGCTACGCCACCAGGGCATCAGACCGCTGACGTGATGAAACGGGAGCGGATTCAGCAGCAAAAGCCCTGGGAGATCAAAGCCAGCCGCCTCAAGCCAATGGCCACAAGCCATGGCGGAGCGGTCGAGATGCTCCCATGGCTGCAGGCAAAGGCTGCGCCCCCCCCGGCTTCCGCCACTGGTGAGCACCACACCACCACCATCAGGCCAGTGGCCCTGCGGTAGGCCATGAGAGCACCAGCCAGCACCCTCTGACGCCATCGAGCCCTCAGGCTGTAACCACAGCCATTCCCCTTGTTCAGCCGCCTGATCCAACTGGAGAAGCAACGCTTCTAACGCACCGGAAGGCACAGCGAGACACCGCAGCGAAGCCTCACCAGCACTGAGCTCTCCCCTCATCGTTGGGTCTCCGCTGCAGTCCAGACCTCGGCGGGATCTGTGCTGAACAAAGGCCCCGCTGGACACCAACCAGGCGCCAATCCAGGGGCTGCAGGAGTGGGCCCTTGGCGTTGCAGGGCTGCGAGATGGGCCAACCAACGGCCACCGATGCCGGTTTCAAATGCGGTGCTCAACATCAGCCTCGGCAGGCCCTGTTGCAGCTGACGCAACAGGGGCCTGGGATCGCCCTCCAGGAGCGGTCGACGCACCTGCCAGCCCGTCCACGCCTGCCTCCAATGGGGATGGTCTCGCAATCCTTCATCGAGGGCCACAGGAACCTGCTTCAACAGGCTTTGGTGACCTGTCCAATCACCCGTCGCCAACGGCTGCTCCAGCCACTCCAAGCGATTGTCGTTCTGGAGTCGCTCAGCCCAACGCTGGGCGACTGGCAGGTTCCATCCACCATTGGCATCCAACCGCAAACGGGCGTTCGCCGGGAGCAACTGCAGCAACTGCTCCAACAGGCGTTGCTCTCTGCTCTCAGCCAAGGCCGCCACCTTCCACTTCACGGTGACAACGCCATCGGCAGGCATGGTTGTCAACAGGTCCGCCAGCACGGGGGGCATGGCATCCCCTGCCGGCAACAAATGGGCAGAGGGGGGGGCTGGCAACCAGCCATCCGACCCACCCTGACCAACGAGCCCCTGGATTTCCGCCAGGGCCGCACCGAGACCAAAGGCAACGGCAGGCGGCGATTGAACCAGGTGTTGTTCCAGTTCCGTTGCAGACCAACATTGATCGCTGAGCGCGGCCACCGATCGGGCACAAGCCGGGTCTAGTTCGTCCGCCAAAGGGGCCACTTCCCCCCAGCCGGTACGGCCATCGGGGTGATCCAGCCTCAGCAACCAGCCACGACGCAGCTGCCAATTGCCCCTGGCCGTTTGCAGCGCACGCGTCAGCGCAAAGGCGTAAGGCCTGGTCTGAAGCCTGAGCCCCATGACCGTCACACCACCGACGACAGACTCCATCCCAGCAAAGGGCTGAGGGCCAGGCCAGCAGTGAGCCCCAGGCCGTTGAGGGCCTGAAAGCGCAAGGCCAGAAACTTGCTGTGATGAATGCGCTCAGGCTGATGGTGATGAAGACGCAGCAGACGGGTCAGAGAGGCACCGGCAGGCAAGCCAAGCCCCCCCAGCAGCGCCAATGGCGGCCAAGTCCCCTGCAGCACAGGCCACCACTCCATCGCCAACGTGCCGGCCACAAACCAGGGGATCAAGGCGGCGGCCCGAGCAGTACCGAGCCGCACAACAGGGGAACGCTTGCCATGAATGGCGTCCTCCTCCACTTGATGGAAATGGGAGCAAAAGAGCACTAAAGAGGTGGCCAAAGCTGGGCCAGCTCCGAGCGTGAACGCAGTGCCCCAGGGGATGGCCAGGCGATTGTCAGCAACGGCTGGCGGTGCAAGCACCAGCAGGGCAGCGGCTGTGGCAAAGGGCCCAAAGGCAAGCCAACAGAGGGGCTCCCCCAATCCGAGGTACCCGAGCCGGAACGGGGGGCCCTGATACACGTAGCCAAGGGCGCAGCAGATCGCCACCAAGGCCAGTACCAAAGGACTGCTCCGCAGAGCCAAGACCAGCATCAACACCAGGCCAAGCGCGAGCGCAAGCCAAGCCAACTGGCGCACCGGCCGCTTGCGGCCCATGAGAGCGACGACGGAATGGGGCTTACCGACGGCGTCCACACCGGTGTCGGCATCAAAAAGGTCATTGCTGAGGTTTTCCCACAACAACAAGAGAACGGCAGAAACCAGAAAGCCTGCGCACTGCCCCCAACGCACAGGCTCACCGGCCGAGAGACGCCACCCAGCGGCCAACAGCACCGGCATGACCGCAACCGAGTACATCGGCCACTTGATGGCGGCCTTCCACAGCCGCCGTCGATCTAGGGCCTGGGGGTAACGGGATGCAACAGCCTGAGGATCTGGCATGGATTCGGGCCCTGCAGCCCGAACGAAGACCCATACATTTGAGCAGCACGATGCTCAACCCCCCATCGGATGCAGGCCGCTTCCGCCTCCAGCACGGATGACGTCCGCTTCCCCGAAGTGCTGGCAGCGGCGCTGCGCACCTGGGAGCAGCACCACGGTGACGATGGGGTCTTCACCATGGCCCTCCCCCTCCAAGGGGTCGATCCCCTGCAACAGCTGCCGCTCTTGCAGGCCCTGCATCCCTTCCGCTTTCTCTGGGATGGAGCCCCGGGCCTTTCGCTGGCCGCCAGCGGCCGCTGTCATCACTTGGATCTGGCCGGCCCCAGACGCTTTGAACTCGCGCAGCGTTTCAGTGACGCCACGTTGGCGCGTCTGATCGATGCCAGCCCCGCGACACCAGCCCAAGCACGCAGCAGGGTGCTCCTGGCCTTCTCCTTTTTTGCCCAACCTGGCGAGCAACAACCCCAACCCCTCGCCACTGCTGATGCCTTCCCAGGGGTCCAAGCCGTGCTGCCGCGCTGGCAACTCAGCCGACATGGTCGCCAGGGCTGGCTCCGCATCCACGGCCACGCTCAGCAAAGTGGTGACGTTCGAGCCCTGGTGGAAGCGCTCTGGGGCATGCGGGAGCGCCTGGAGTCGCCAGACCATCGGGCCTCGGTGCCGTCCTGGCAGGGACCGATCGAAGCCGAGACCAATGGCACGCCATGGGATCAGTGCTATGCCCCAGCACTGAAGCAAGGCATTGAACTCGTCAACCGTGGTGAGTTGCACAAACTGGTGCTGGCGGTGCGCCAGAGCATCGCCCTACACGAACCGCTGAACCCCCTGCCGCTCCTCGATCGCCTGCGCCAGCAACAAGCCGGCAGCTGCCGATTCCTGTGGCAACGGAACCGTGACGACGCCTTTTTCGGAGCATCGCCCGAACGGCTCTTAAGCCTGCGCGGGGGTCAACTTCGCAGCGATGCCCTGGCCGGCACCGCTGGCCGGGGTGACTGTGGCGATGCCCTGCTGCAATCCGAAAAGGACAGACGCGAACACGAGCTGGTGGTCCAGGCCATCACCGACCACCTGAAACAGCAAGGCCTGCATCCGCGGCGCCCCCGTCGTCCCCAACTGGCACGCCATGGCCGTCTTGTGCATCTGCACACACCCATCACAGCAGCGGCGGCGGGGCATCAACCCCTCACCCTGGCGGGAGCTTTGCACCCCACCCCCGCCGTTGCGGGTTTGCCACGCCGCGAGGCCATGACGTGGCTGCGCAGCCTTGAACCATTCGAGCGGGGTGGCTACGCCGCGCCGCTGGGCTGGATCGACAGCGCCGGGGATGCGGAGTTGCGGGTGGCCATTCGTTGTGGCCATGCCCGCGGCCGGCGCCTCGACCTCACCGCAGGGGCAGGGCTTGTGCGGGGATCCCAAGCGGAACGTGAATTGCAGGAGGTGGGACTCAAGCTGGCCGTCCTGGCCGACCAGCTGGATTTGCATTCAGGGAGTTGGAAGGGAACGCAAACGCCAATCCATGGATGACTGCTTAAGCACGTCACCGAAGGGCTCAGCCCGTCCACCGATGTGACGCTGCAAAAAGGCCTCCATCAGCGCGGTCATCGCCAAGGAATTGCGAGGGTTGGCCAGACCATGTCCCTCATCGGGGAACACCACGAAATCGATGGGCAAACCCCGGGCCTTCATGGCGGCTGCAATCGTTTCGCTCTCCTTGAGCTTCACGCGCGGATCGTTGGCTCCATGGCCCAGCAGCAAAGGACTTTGAATGCGATCCACGTGATTGATCGGCGAAATCGCGTCCAGATCCACTTGGCCCACGCCAATCATCCGCTCAAAGATGGCCCGACCGGATTCCCAGTAAGGGGGGATCGACGCCAACAGGGTTCGCAGGTTGGAGGGCCCGACTTCAGCCACCGCCGCCGCAAACAAATCGGGATCGCGGGTCAGTCCCGAGAGGGCGGCGTAGCCCCCATAGGAAGCCCCCATGATCACTAGCCGCTTGCGATCGGCGATGCCCTGATCCACGGCCCAACGCACGGCATCAACCAGATCGTCCTGCATGCGGCCATACCACTGGCCTTCCCCTGCCAGAAGGTGGGCTTTTCCAAAGCCGGTGGAGCCCCGGTAGTTCACGCTCATCACGTGGTAACCGCGGTTGGCCAACAACTGATGGGTGGAATCCAGCCCCCAGTAATCCCTCGACTGAGGGCCACCGTGCACGAGCAACACCAAAGGCTGAGGGCCCGCACTCCCCAGGGGTGTGCGGGTGAGATAAGTCGGCAGTCGTCGACCATCGCGAGCCTTGAGGTTCAAGCTTTCCATCGGCGCCAACGTGTAGGCATCCAGGCGGGGCTGCACCGAGAACAACTTGCGATGCTGCTGCTGATCGCGGTTCCACAACCAGTACTGAGCACCCTGCTGATCAGACCCGAGTGCCACCAACCACACCCGGTCACGACGATCACGGCCCACCAGGGCGAAGTCGTTCCCACCGGCCAGCCGCTTCAAGGCTTCCAGGTCAGGTTCTAAGGCAGGGTCCAGCACCACGCGACGACTGCGAAGATCCACTTCCGTCAGGAGGATCGGCTCGCCGGTGTCGATATCAGAGAGGGCCAGGCCAAGGGCACCGCTGCTGGACCGGTGCACAACTTCGGGAGTACACGCCTGGCCACACGTGCGCAATTGTTCACGGCTCCAGCGCACCAACCGGGGCAGGTCTTCACCGGTGCTGAGGGTGCCGTACAGCCACCGACCATCTCGGGTGAAACCGGATGGGCCCGACCCGCTGATGGTGTCTTCGAAGCTGAAGCTCAGGAAAGGACGCCACTGGGGATCCTCAGGCAGACGGATTTCGTAAGCGCTTCCTCCATCAGGAAGCACCCGCGCACGCAACACCGGCTGCCAAGTGCCATCCAACCGGTCAACGGACACCTTGCGCCCGTCATCGGTGGATCGATACAGAAGCTCACGCCTCCCGCTGTCGATCTTCACCACATAGAGGTCGTGGTAGCGGGCATCGCGGTCGTTCAACCCAACGACCAGCTCATTCGGCACGTCTCTGTCGAAGCCAACCAACAAGGCCTGAACTCCTTTGGCTGGAGTGAGATCGCGGCTCTCACCAGTGTCTGGGTCAATCCGCACCAGCACGGTGTTTTCGTCGCCTTCGCTATCCCGACTTGAAATCAGGTAGCGGCCGTCATAGGTCCAGTTCGCCGCGCGCTGCGGGCGCTTCGTTTGTTGCGTGAGCAACCGGGGGGGGGCGGATCCTTCCAGATCCCGCACCCAAAGGTTGAGCACGCCCTGATGGGGAGCCAGATACACCAGGCGCCTGCCATCAGGACTAAGGCTGACCCCAGCAATCTCAGGATTCCCGAAAAGCACGTCCCTCGGAATCAAGGGGGGCACCTCTTTGGCCTGCAACGCCATCGGCAACATCCCCTGCAGCAGAACAAGCCCAGAGAGAAACGCCCCTCCAAGCATCAACGTGCGTCTACGCATTCCAGCTCCATTGCCCACTTCGATTGTGGCGAGGCCATGAACCCAGGGTGGATGCCTAAAGGACTCAACCCTGCCGGCTCAGGCGGTCGATGACCTGATCAGCCAGAGGGACCTGCATCAGCCGCTCCACTTCCCGGATCCCGGTGGGGCTGGTGACATTGATCTCGCTGAGCATGCCTCCGATGACATCAATGCCCACGAAGAACAGGCCCTCAGCCCGCAGCGCTGGGGCCAGCGCTGAACAAATCTGATGCTCACGCTCACTCAATTCCGTGGCTTCTGGATGGCCACCGACGGCCAGGTTGCTGCGGAATTCGCCCTGCTTTGGCTTGCGGTTGACGGCGCCAAGGGGTTCACCATCCACCAGCAGGATGCGTTTGTCGCCCTCAGTCACCGACGATAAAAAGCGCTGAGCCATCACAGGCAGGCGGCCCTGCTCAGTCACCAACTCCAGCAACGCTCCTAGCCCAGGCGCCTCCGCAGACACCCTCACCACGCCGAGCCCAGCCCTCCCGCCCAGAGGCTTGAGCACCACCTCACCCTGCTCACGAGCAAAGGCATCCAGTTCTGAAATACGTCCCGCCACCAGCGTGGGAGCCATCCAACGACTGAAACGCAACGCCCCAAGCTTTTCGTTCCAGCTCCTCAAGGATGAGGGGCGGTTGAGCACAAGGGCACCAGCCCGTTCGGCCACCTCCAACAAGTGGGTGGCATAAAGATAGGCCTCATCAACCGGCGGATCCTTGCGCATCCAGATGGCATCAAAGCTCTGGAGCTGCTGACGTTCCGGGTCACCAATGGTGAGCCAAGGCTCGGCTTGCACCGGAACTGCCACCACAAGCGGCTCATCGCCAAGGGCGATCAAATCAGCGGGCGTGGACGCCCACACCTCATGACCAGCCCGCTGGGCCGCCTGCATCAGTGCAGCAGTGGAGTCCTTGGCCGGGTTGATCCGCTCAAGCGGATCCATCACAAACAGTTGACGCATCACAGCCACCAATCAGCTCTGCGCCAACAACGCATCCAGCTCACCGGCGCGCTCCACAGCATGCAAGTCATCACATCCCCCGATGTGACTGTCATTGATGAACACCTGGGGCACGCTGCGGCGACCGTCGCCCCGAGCGGCCATCGCATCTCGAGCCGCCTCATCCCCATCCACGCTGTATTCGGTGTAGGCCACACCTTTGCGATCAAGCAGGGCCTTGGCGCGCACACAGTAGGGGCAGGTGCTCCAGGTGTAGATCTCAACCTTGGCCATGGAACTGCGGGCGGTTTGAATCAAATCCTATGCAGACCAACCTCGCTGATAGCGTCGGTCCAACAGAACAACCCTCCGTTGCTCGACCTCACAGACTTCAAACGCGATCTTTCCGAGCTCACTGACCGCCTGGGCAATGCCCAGGACTGTCTTTGACGTCCCTGCACTGAAAGCGAGGCAACAAGACCTCGAACAACTCGCCGCCCAACCTGATTTCTGGGACGACCAGCAAAACGCCCAGAAACAGATGCGCCGCCTTGATGAGGTGAAGGCGCAGCTGGAACAGCTGCAGCGATGGCGACGCGCCGTTGAAGACGCTGACGCCACCGTTGAGCTCTACGCCTTGGAGCCTGACGACGAGATGCTCGGCGAGGCACAGAGCGGACTCTCCCACCTGCGCACTGAATTAGATCGCTGGGAGCTCGAGCGGCTGCTGAGCGGGGAATACGACAAGGAAGGGGCCGTGATTTCCATCAATGCCGGCGCCGGTGGCACCGATGCCCAGGACTGGGCCCAGATGCTGTTGCGCATGTACACGCGCTGGGCCGAAGACCACGGCATGAAAGTGAGCATCGACGAACTCTCGGAAGGAGAGGAAGCGGGCATCAAGAGCGCCACGATCGAGATCGAAGGGCGTTATGCCTATGGCTATCTGCGCAACGAAAAGGGAACCCACCGCCTGGTG
>JAYKIX010000076.1:0-11152 GCA_035286005.1 Synechococcus sp.
ACGAAGCCTTCCAGAGCACGTCCCGCGAGGAGGTGGTCAAGCTCCAGGGTGGTGACCCGGTGTCGCTGAAGGCCTGGGGACTGCTCTGCGATCAGTCGCGGCGCGAGTTTCAGAAGATCTACGACCGCCTCGACATCCGCCTGAGCGAGCGGGGTGAATCCTTCTATAACCCTTTCCTGCCTGGTGTGATCGAGGGGCTGAAGCAGGCCGAGCTGCTGGTGACTGATGACGGGGCTCAGTGCGTATTTCTGGAGGGTGTCACTGGAAAAGATGGCAAGCCGTTCCCGGTCATCGTGCAGAAAAGCGACGGGGGGTTTAACTACGCCACCACTGATCTGGCGGCGATTCGCTACCGCTTCGGAGCCATCCCGGAGGGTGACGGCGCCAAACGTGTGGTTTATGTCACGGATGCCGGTCAGGCTAACCACTTTGCAGGTGTGTTCCAGGTGGCGGAACGGGCCGGATGGATTCCCGAGGGGGCCCGCCTTGAGCATGTGCCGTTTGGCTTGGTGCAAGGGGAGGACGGCAAAAAGCTCAAAACCCGCGCGGGCGACACCGTGCGTCTGCGGGATCTGCTCGATGAAGCCGTCGAGCGGGCTGAGGCCGATCTGCGTGCCCGTTTGAAGGAAGAAGAGCGCAGCGAATCAGAGCAGTTCATTGACCATGTAGCCACCACCGTGGGTCTGGCAGCCGTGAAGTACGCCGACCTCAGCCAGAACCGAATCACCAATTACCAGTTCTCCTTTGACCGGATGCTGGCCCTGCAGGGCAACACGGCCCCCTACCTGTTGTACGCGGTGGTGCGGATCGCCGGGATTGCCCGCAAAGGTGGAGATCTGGAGGTGTCGAGCGCGCAGCTGCAGTTCAGCGAACCCCAGGAATGGGCGCTGGTGCGGGAGCTGCTCAAGTTCGATGCAGTGATTGCCGAGGTGGAGGAGGAGTTGCTCCCCAATCGCCTCTGCACCTACCTGTTTGAACTGAGCCAGGTGTTCAATCGCTTCTACGACCAGGTGCCGGTGCTGAAGGCTGACCCTCAGGCGCTGTCCTCACGTCTGGCCCTCTGTCGACTCACCGCTGACACCCTGAAAGCGGGCCTGGGACTGCTGGGCATTGCCACCCTGGACCGCATGTGAGCAATCACGATGTAAGCAATCGCTCCATTTTGGGTCCAGGCGTTGGCGGCTGCTCCAACAGTGGCTGATCAGGGAAGCAGGCTGCGAGCCGTCCAGTTGCTGGACCCTGGAACTGCATCAGCGAGCGCTTTGAATTCGGCTTGGTCAACAGCGTTCTCATAGTCCTCAAGACTGAGCCATTCCTCCTCAAGGTGAAATCCGGAGTCAGCGGATGGAGCAAGGCTGGCCCTGACGAAGCCGGCTTGCTGTTCGAAGAAGTGGTGAATGGCATCCATGGAGGCCTCGAGCCTGTCTTGATCCTGAGGGGCTACCTGGATCTGCATCTCCAGAACAACCGCTCTGGCAGGAGATGGGGTCAGGATCCCGATGCAAAAGGCCAGGAGCAGGGCTGCCAGACAACGCCGGATCATGGGTGGTTGACGCGATTGCTCACTGTGTAGCGCCGATGCGCCCAGCGATCGAGCCATCGGGTCATCTCAAAACTTGTTCAGAGGTGGATCTGGGCGGATCTGCTTCCGCTGCGCTGCAGCCTGGAGCGCACGGGGCTGCATCAGATGTCCTGAGAGTCTGTGGGGCTTGTGATTAGCGCCGACGCCTGAATGGGATCGCTTTGCTGTCCACCAGGGCCCGGAAGCGGTCGATGGCGGCGGCGTTCTCAAAGGCGTGTTTGGGGAGCCAGTAGGCAATTTGAGGCTGGGGGAAGAGCAGGAATCCGAGCGGGCGTTCTTCCAGTTTCGTGACCAGGTCCCAGCTGAACGTCGTGCTGTCTTTCTCCGAGGCGGTGTGCAGCGCTTCAGCGGTGATCTCCCAGCGAATCGTGGTGTTCAGGTTGGGGAGCTTGCGAGCGCGTTGCGCTGCTATCCAGCGGGTGAAGAGGGGGAAGGCTGTGATCACCACTCCGAAACAGATCTGCCGGCTGACGTTGCCCTCGGGCAGCTGGAGGGCAAGGGCACTGACGATCCCGCTCAAGATGAATCCAGCGCCAAGCCAAGGAATGAATTTGCCAATTTTGACGACACTGTTGGTGGTTTCCCAGATAGCGAGTTTGGCTTCCGTTTCGGTGAACCGGTAGCTGAAGGTAATGGGCTGCATGGGGCTGGACATCGATGGGAAGTGCGGTGCTGGCTGCAGCGCTGGGCCGTTAAGACGAGCAGCTGTAGTGGGAGATACCTCCGGCGTTGAAGAACTCCCTTGGCTTCGGGCGGCAGTAGCGCGCTTGGATCACCTCGCTTGGATCGTCGTAGGGATGGCGGAACACCGCTTGGAGCTCCTGGATCAGTCTGATTTCGCCCCGTTCCGCCTGCTGGTAGGCCGGAGCGATCAGCCATTCCCGCCATGTGATTGCTGGATTGACCCGCTGCATGGAAGCCGATAACTCGGCTTTGTCGCCGTTGCCCCTGATCTGCTCCTGCCACCGCTGCAGCCAGCTGTGCCACTGCGTTTCCCGTTCAGCAGTGCAGGGCAGATAGAAGCTGCCCATTAAGGGCTCCAGCGTTGTTGGACAGGTCGATAGGCCCCGGAAGAAGAGGGTGTAATCCGCTCGTGATTGGGCCATCAGTGCGAGCAGTTCGCGCACCAGTGGAGGGTTGGCGCTCGGCAGCCCGAGTTTGCGGGCCCACATGGCATCGAGGGTCTGTTCCATGGTCTGCGCGAACTCGTTTCGGATCTGATCCAGACGCCCCAGGGCATCAGGGGTATCGCTGAGCAGGGGGCGCAGGGCGGTCCAGAACATCTGGAAATTGGCTTCGGCTGCCGCGGGCTGGTTGAAGAAGCAGAAATGCTCGCCGCCACCGGTCCATGGCTGGAAGCGGGGATCAAAGAGCTCACAGAAACCAAAGGGGCCGTAATCCAGGGTGAACCCTCCGGCCGCACAGTTGTCGCTGTTGAAGTTGCCTTGGCAGTAGCCAACACGCATCCAGTCCGCAACCAGCGTGGTGAGCCGGGACCGGAACAGGCGGGCCAGCTCCACCACTTGATCGCTGAAGCCAAGCCTTGGATCGATGGCGGCGCGGTAGTTGCGGGCGATCAGGTGCTCCACGATCATCCGCAGTTCCTTCAGTGCGTCGGGGTGGGCTTCACTGCGTACTCGACGCGCGAACAATTCGAGTTGTCCTACCCGCAGAAATGACGGCGCAACCCGGGTTGTGATGGCCGCGGCATTGTCGACCATCACATCGGGATCGAGGGCGTGAGACTGCTCCGAATACCAGGGACGGTGAACCCGTTCGCTGTGGGAGACATAGAGCGTCAGGGAGCGGGAGGTGGGAACGCCGAGGGCATGCATGAACTCCTGAGCCAAAAACTCGCGCACGCTGGAGCGGAGTACCGCTCGGCCATCAGCACCGCGGCAATAGGGGGTGGGACCGCCGCCCTTGAGTTGCATTTCCCAGCGCTTGCCCTTGAACACTCCTTCAAAGATGGACAACGCCCGGCCATCCCCGTAGCCATTGCCGGTGCCGAAGGGGCATTGCTGGGTGTATTCGGTTCCGTAGATCGACAGCGCATATCCCGTGGCCCAGCCGAAGGGTTTCAACGATCCGGTGGCCACGCTGGTGTCACCCGAAAACCAGCGGCGGAAGGATGCGTCTTCGACGAGGGAAGCACTCAGCCCCAGTTCCTGGAACAGCGCCTCGCTATGGGCCACATACTCAGGATCCGGAAGTGGTGTGGGAGTGACCGGCACGTAATGCCCGGAATCCACCGGTCGGGCTCGATGGTCATGGCCATCGGCTGTGGCATCCGGATCGGCTCGCAAGGCCTGCAGCAGCGAGTAATCCGCTTGCTGAGCAAAGGCCTCAAAGCTGCTGATGAGCATGGTGGAACCAAAGGTGCTGGTGGGCATGAAATGCATGCGGTGCACGACTTGAGTGCGGAGTTTGGCCCGGGTGTGACGACCAGACCGGATCTGCAGCCATCTTCGAATGCTGTGTTTTCGCGTGTGAGCGTGTGACGCCCTTGGCCAACGGGCCTAAGACAGAGCAAGGCAGGTCTGCCGCCCGTTCGGGAGTGACTCGGGTGTCGCGTTCATTTCAGGAACTTCAGCGCTGTCTTCCTGCCGACGTCGTTCTGGACCCGGCGGTAGGTGAGGCCTGGGACGTGCTGGTGGTGCCATCCATCAATCTCAGCCCAGAACAGATGGCGTTGGTGGAGGGGGTTCACCACTACGAGGAACGCCAGTTGTTTGAGTTGATCCGTCTTCGCCAGCCGCGGGCACGGATGTTGTTTGTGACCAGCAAGTTGCTCCCTGATCTCGTGGTGGATTCGGTGTTGGAGCTGCTCCCCGGCGTTCCGATTTCCCATGCACGCCAACGGCTGCAGTTGTTTGACACCGATGACGCCAGTCCGCGCCCTCTAGCTGAAAAGTTATTGGAGCGTCCCCGTTTGCTGGCACGCATTCGCCAGGCCCTGAGGCCGGAACGGAGTTTCCTCAGTTGCTTCAACGTGGGTCAGCTGGAGCAACGCCTGTCGGAAACCTTGCAGATCCCGTTATTCGGATGTGATCCCGTGCTGGGGAGCTGGGGAAGCAAGGCTGGGGGGCGTGAGTTGTTCCGGCGTTGCGGGCTGCCCCATCCAATGGGCTCTGAGCTGGAATACAGCATTGAAGGCCTCATCGAGGCCTGTTTGGGATTGGTGGATCAGCACCCTCGGTTGGCGCGGGCCGTGGTGAAGCTGAATGAGGGATTCAGTGGAGAGGGCAATGCCCTGCTGGAACTGGCGCCCCTCCAACTCCACGCCTGTTCTGATGCAGATCGAAGGGAGCGTGTGCGTGTGGCCCTGCATCAGTTGCCGATGCCCACGCCGCAGTGGAAGGAGCTGTTGCCCGAGCAAGGCGCGTTGGTGGAGGAATGGCTTGCCGGTGGTGAGGCAGTGACCTCACCGAGTGTGCAGGGGATGATCCATCCGGGTGGTCGTGTGGAGGTGCTCTCCACCCATGAACAGCGACTGGGCGGACCCAGTGGGCAGACCTATCTCGGTTGCCGGTTTCCCGCTGATGCGGCCTATCGGCTCGAACTACAGCAGTGGGGAGAGGCGGTAGGCGAGCAGCTCGCCTGCCTGGGGGCGTTGGATCATTTCTCTGTGGACGCTCTGGCCCGTCGCTTCGGGAGTCGTTGGATCCTGCATGCCATTGAAGTGAACCTGCGCAAAGGAGGCACCACCCATCCCCATCAGGTCTTGCGGTTTCTCAGCAATGGCCATTTGGATCCTGAAACGGGGTCATTTCTCTCGCCCCAAGGCAGTGAGATGCATTACATCGCCACCGACAACTTCATGGATCAGAGGTTGCGTGGTCTGCTGCCTGTGGATCTCATTGATGCCGTGGCGGAGGCCGGTCTCCATTACGACGCTCTACGCGAGAGCGGCAGTGTCTTTCATTTGCTCGGTTGTCTCTCCGAGCACGGCAAGCTGGGGATGACTTGCATCGGCACCAGCCTTGCTGAAGCCGAGCGGGTCTATGCCCGGACCCGCTCCCGACTTCTTGAGATGTGATTCCAAGCCGATGGCAATGACCGACCCTGCCGCGACCGCGCGCACCGCTGCGGCGTCTTCCCCCGTCGCGGGAGTGCCTTCAGCCCGCGCTGACGTGGAACGGCTGAAGGCCTACAGCGCTCCTTTGGAGGGGCGTCGGGGTTTGTTGCGGCTTGACTTCAACGAAAACACCGTTGGCCCCAGCCCCAAGGTGGTGGAAGCGCTGCGATCGATCCCGCCGGATCAACTGGCTGTGTACCCGGAATACGACGGCTTGCGAGAGGCTGTCGCGGCCAATCTTGCCGCTGCACCGGCCGGCCTTGCGCATGGGTTGACCCCAGAGAATGTGGGGCTGTTCAACGGCGTTGATGCGGCCATCCACGCGGTGTTGCATGCCTATGGAGGCCCTGGTGACGTTCTGCTCACCACCAGCCCCACCTTTGGTTACTACGCCCCCTGCGCCGCCATGCAGGGAATGGTGGTTGAGGCGATTCCCCATGAGATGCCGGGTTATCGCTTCCCCTTTGATGCGGTGATGGAGGCGCTGACGCAACGGCCGCGGGTGTTGATGCTCTGCAATCCCAACAACCCAACCGGTACGCGTTTGGCGGCTGATCGAGTGTTGGCGCTGGCCGCGGCTGCCCCAGCCACCCTGGTGGTGGTGGATGAGCTCTATGAGGCGTTCACAGGAGACAGCGTTCTACCCACTGCCGATTTCATGGCGTTGCCGAATCTGCTGGTGTTGCGCTCCCTGGCCAAAACTGCCGGCCTGGCCGGTCTGCGCATTGGCTTCGCCCTTGGCCATGCGGATGTGGTCGACCGCGTCAGCAGGGTCACGGGGCCCTATGACGTCAACAGTCTCGCCGTGACAGCCGCTTTTGCGGCCCTTGGGGACCAGGCCTACACGGATGCCTATGTCGAAGAGGTTTCCCGTGCTCGTCGCTGGTTGGTCTCAGAGTTGACCCGTGCAGGCGTTCGGTTCCATGTGGAAGGTGGCAACTATCTCTTGATCTGGCCTGCCAGTGGGGCTGCGTCTGTTGATGCCGAGCTACGTGCCGCTGGGATCCTTGTGCGGTCGATGGCGGGCAAACCTCAAATTGATGGATCTCTGAGGGTGAGCTTGGGCACCTCTGAGCAGATGGAGCATTTCTGGGAGACGTATCGGCGCATTGAAGGGATCCCGCCCTTGGCGTCATGACAGACCCGGCACATCCGTTGCCGTTACCCCGTGTGTTGCTGCTCAGCACCGGGGGAACGATTGCCGGTCGCGGTGGCTGCAGCACCCAGTTGAACACTTATGCCGCCGGTGTCTTGGGGGGCGATGCTCTTTTGGCCGCCGTGCCCGAGCTTGCACAACTGGCCTCGATTCAGGTGGAGTCGATTGCCAGTGTTGACAGTGCGGATCTGCAGTTCATCCATTGGCGCGCGCTGGTGGAGCGCATTCGTGGGGCCTTCGCCGAGGATGCTGGTCTTGCCGGGGTTGTGGTCACCCATGGCACAAACACCCTTGAAGAAACGGCTTGGTTGTTACAGCTGCTGATCGATGATCCCCGGCCGGTGGTGTTGGTGGGGGCGATGCGGCCCGCCACGGCCCTCAGTGCGGATGGCCCGTTGAACCTGTTTCAGGCGGTGCAGGTTGCAGTGAGTGATCGAAGCCGCGCCCATGGGGTGCTGGCCGTTCTGGATGGCGAAATCCATGCGGCCCGTGCCGTCAGCAAAATTGCCACCCAAGGCGTGGGCGCTTTCCGCAGCACAGGGATGGGCCCTCTCGGCTGGGTCGATGATGCCGGGGTGCATCTCCCGACAGTGGCCCTTGCTCCGGCCAGTCCGTTTGCCCATTTGCCTTTACCTCTGCACTGGCCCCAGGTGGCGATCCTGCATGGATGTGTTGAACCACCTGCTGCGCTGATCCCGGCGTTGCTTGGGGCGGGTGTTCAGGGGTTGGTGTTCACGGGCACCGGGGCTGGTCAGCTTTCTGCCGTTGAGCGGCATGCGTTGCAGGAATGGGATGGGCCGTTGCCCTTGATGCTGAGGGCCAACCGGTGCGGGTCTGGGCCCGTGCATCGCTGTGAGGACCATGCTCGCTTGGGTCTCCTGCCCGCCGGAACACTCAGTCCTCAGAAGGCCAGGGTTCTGTTGCTCCTGGCGCTCATGGCTCACTACACCCCGAAGGACCTTGAAGAGCAACTCCGGCGGTTGGAAGGATTCCCTGCGTGAGCTGATCAGCGCATGACATCCACCACTGTGGAGTCTCCAAGGGCGGCAGGCAGATTCAAGGTGGAGCCCACCCGCTGAACACTGATGCCACCTAAGGCGTCGAGGAAGGGCTGAATTGTGGTTTGGTCGCATCCCTCCGGCGCCGTGCCGGTGACGTATTGCACGGGAATCACCCGGCGTGGGTTGAGGGTTTTGATCACCTCGGCTGCTTCTTGGCCGTTGTAAACCTTGCCGCCACCGCCGACCCCGATGATCAGCACATCGGGGCGCCCCAGCAGCACCTTGTCTTCACCGCCAAGTTTGGCGGCGGTGCCTCCAAGGTGGGCAAAGCTCAGCCCTCCTTGCTGCCATCTCCAGAGGGTGGCCTGGCCGTAGCGGCGGCCACCGATACGGTCATGGGGTGCAGCAAAGCCTTCCAGCTTCAGCCCCCCCACCCGATACGAGCCGGGCTTGGCCAGAAAGGTGCCGCTGGCAATGCGAGCACCTTCATCCGCTAGCTCAGAGCTGGCCAGGATCACAGTCGCTGCCACCCGTGGTTCGGCCAATCCTTTGGCGCAGCCCACAGCCCGGAAGGGATTGATCAGCACGGATTGACCACCACCGCGGATGAGCAGGGCACTGTGGCCATAGCTTGTGATTGACACCCCACCGGCCTGGGCAGGGAGCGTTGCTCCCAAGGCCAGCGTTGTCCCCAGCAACACCAGGGCGCAGCGACGGGCCGGGATCAACTGGGGGGCAGGCATGGAGAGGATCCGTCTGGGCTGGAAATTAGCAGTGGTGCCGCGCGGCTTCCGTGAAGGATGTCTTCGCTGCGACTTGCTGTCTTCGGCTTTCAGCGTTGCTCGGCCAGTCGCAGGAAGTTGGCCAACAGTTGGTGGCCGGCTTCCGTGAGCACACTTTCTGGGTGGAATTGCACACCTTGAAGGTGGGGGTAGTCACGGTGGCGCAGGCCCATCACCATGCCGTCCTCCAACCAGGCGGTGACCTCCAGGGTGGGCGGAAGACTGGCGCGGTCGGCCACCAGGCTGTGGTAGCGGGTTGCTGTGAGGGGTTGGGGAAGTCCTGCAAATACCCCTTCCCCGTTGTGCAGCACCGGGGATGTTTTGCCGTGCATCAGCTCTGGGGCGCGCACCACCTTGCCTCCGTAGACCTGCGCTAAGGCCTGATGGCCGAGGCAGACCCCAAGCGTGGGCACGGTGGGAGACAGCTCTCGGAGCACATCCAGGCACACCCCCGATTGGTCGGGATCCCCAGGACCTGGAGACAGCAGGATGGCGGCTGGATTGAGATCGCGAATCTGATCGAGAGTGAGGGCGTCATTGCGTTCGACCCGTAGCTCCGAAGCGACGGGGTATTGGCTGGCCAGCTCACCCAGGTACTGCACCAAGTTGAAGGTGAAGCTGTCGTAGTTGTCGATGACCAGAAGCATGGGGGCGATTATCCCTGAAGGCGCTCAAGCAGTGGGGGAAGAAGCAGAAGCAGGGCAATCAGCATCGAACTGATGGCCGCCACCAGCACGGCCGCGGCTGCACAATCTTTGGCGATGCGCGCAAGCGGGTGGAAGCGCCGACCGATGGCCAGGTCTACGACGGCTTCGATGGCGGTGTTCAGCAGTTCCAGCACCAACACCGCAGCCACGGTGAGCACCAGCACCGCCAGCTGCATGGCGGGTAGCTGCAAGCCGAGGCCAAGGCTGAAGACCACCGCCCCTGTGAACACATGGATGCGGAAGTTGCGCTGGCTGATGAAGCCGTAGCCCAGTCCCTGGGCGGCATAGCGAAAGCTGGAGGGGAGATCGCCGGCAATGGTCCATGCACCGCGATGGGCGGCATTGCGTCCTGTCCGGCGGGTCTGGCTCGGTGCACTGGACAGGTTGGGTTGCTCGCCCACGTCGCTGGTGCTCTCAGGGTCTAGCACTGGCTTCTCGAGTGGCATCGCTGCTACTCCTCCCCTTCGGGTAGAAACATACCGCCGATGTTGAGGAGCTGCTCCTGGCACTGGACCATCGCGGCCAGGTGGGCGTCGTCTGGGTGATCCCACCCCAGGAGGTGAAGGAATCCATGACTTACGAGCCAGCGCAATTCCCACTCCAGCCCATGGCCATGGTCCTGGGCTTGGCGACGGGCTGTGGGCACGGAAACGATGATGTCGCCAAGCTCGAGGCAGGGATCGCCGCTAAACGGAGGTGCATCCTCGAGGGCGGCAAAGGAGAGCACATCGGTTGGTTCTGGCTTCTTGCGCCAGTTGCCATTCAGTTCGGCAATGGTGGCGTCATCGGTGAATTGGAGCCCAAGGCTGAAGATCTGGGCTGCTCGAACGCTGTCGGGGCAGGCTGGTGAATGTTGACGGCGCATCACACCAAGCCAGCCGCTCAACTCTTTGATCCAGGCCTCAGGGTTCTGCAAGAGCGTTTGCAGCGAAGTCTCGTCTTGGGGGTTGACCGTGGAGGCCGGGGCTGGATCAAAGGCCAGATCAAGTTCGATCATTGCGGGATGGTCGGTCTGCCCAGCCAGGCCACCAGCACGATGAAACCGAGAAAGCCCACGGCCGTGAGTCCGAAATGGAGAAGGCTCTTGCTGCCTTTGCGCACCATGTTGCGCATGGCCTGCTTCACAAAGCTGGGGGGCGGTGTGGCCGACTCCGGACCACTTGGGCTTTCGAGGGGCGGTGGTGCGTCGGTCATGGTTCAGCCTTCATCGTCGCTCCCGGGGCTGTCGACACCCTGGTGGAGCAGGGCCTGGATGAAGGGGTCGAGATCACCATCCATGACGCCCTGCACATCTGTGGTCTCCTCCTGGGTGCGTAGGTCTTTGACCATTTGATAGGGGTGGAACACATAATTGCGGATCTGGTTGCCCCAGGCTGCTTCGACAATGTCGCCGCGAATGTCGGCGATCTCGGCGGCTCGTTGTTCCTGGGCAATCACTAGCAGCTTGGCCTTGAGCAGGGCCATCGCCTTCTCCTTGTTCTGGAGCTGGGAGCGTTCCTGGGTGCAGCGCACCGCCAACCCTGTGGGGATGTGCAGGATGCGAACAGCAGTTTCCACCTTGTTCACGTTCTGGCCACCGGCACCACCGGAGCGGCTTGTCGTTACCTCGAGGTCTTTTTCGGGGATGTCGATGTCAACGTCCTCCTCGAGTTTGGGCATCACCTCCACACCGGCAAAGCTGGTTTGGCGCTTGTCGTTGGCGTTGAAGGGCGAAATCCGCACCAGGCGGTGGGTTCCCTTTTCGTTGCGCAGATAGCCATAGGCATAACGCCCTTCGATCTCGATCGTGGCGCTCTTGATGCCCGCTTCCTCTCCTTCCGAGAGTTCGTCGATGCTCACTTTCATG
>JAYKIX010000077.1:0-28901 GCA_035286005.1 Synechococcus sp.
ACATCACCGGCGCCGGTGTCACCGCCAGCAGCAAACAGCCCGCGGCGGCGCGGCGTTTCCTGGAATTCCTGGCCTCCAACCAAGCGCAGGGCGGCTACGCCGCGGCCAACCACGAATACCCCATCCAGGGCTTCGGTGACGATCCAGTGCTTGCCGCTTGGGGGACCTTCCAACAAGCCGACGTCTCCGCGGCAAAACTGGGAGAACTGAATCGCAAAGCTCTGGAACTGATGACTGCAAACGGCTGGCAATGATCCCAGCATCCCCAGCCTTGCTGGATCCAAAGCGCAGTCTGTGGCGTCCCAGCCGCAGACTGCTGAGCTCGGTTGCTGTTCTACTGGCCCTACTGGCTCTGCTCCCCCTTGTGGGTCTGATCGGAGCAGGACTTCAGGGCCTGGGGAACGGATCAGCAAGACTGGGGGCCGATGGTGCCCAGCAGATCGGAGGCACCCTTGCCCTTCTAAGTGGCACCACTTGCCTTGGTGCGTTGCTGGGCACCACCAATGGCTGGTTGCTGGCCAACTGCCGTTTTCCGGGTCGACGCCTGCTGCGTATCGCCCAGCTGCTCCCCTTGGCGACACCGTCTTATTTAT
The DNA here is from genome assembly GCA_035286005.1 of Synechococcus sp. Lineage (GTDB taxonomy): Bacteria > Cyanobacteriota > Cyanobacteriia > PCC-6307 > Cyanobiaceae > Synechococcus_C. The sequence continues at coordinate 594 of JAYKIX010000077.1, forward strand.
TGGCAGCCACCCTGGTGGACCTGGGCAGCCGCCAGGGGCTTCGCATCCACGGGCTGGGCTGGGGGGTCGTGGTGATGGCCCTCTGCACCTATCCCTACGTGTTCCTGCTGAGCACGGAAAGTTTCACCATTTGCGGGCGCAGACAGCTCGAAGCCTGCCGCTGCCTCGGCGTTGGTCCTTGGAACAGCTTCCGTCGCATCGCCTTACCAATGGCACTTCCCGCGATTGGCGCCGGCATCGCCCTGATGGGGATGGAAGTGGTCAACGAACTTGGTGCCGTGCAGCTATTGGGGATCCCAAGCCTCTCAGGCGGCATCCTCCAGGCTTGGCAAGCGGACGGGAATCCAGCAGGGGCCGTTGGCCTGGCCATGATCACCCTCTGCATTGTGATGGTGTTGCTAGTGGGCGAACGCCGGTTGCGTCGCCGGAGTCGCCGCTGGGCAGAGGGTGTGGCTGGTGGTGAATCACCAGCCTGGCCCCTGCACGGTGCACGTGCGCTCACCGCACAGGTCCTCGGAGCCGTTCCACCCCTCCTCAGCCTGGGAACTCCCTTGCTTTGGGCCTGCCTCAATCTTGATCAGCTGGGGCAAGGCATCTCCCTTGAACTGCTGATGCTCTCCGTTCGGAGTTTGGGGCTGGCCCTGACCGCGGCAGCACTGGCAATCGTCGCCGCGTTGCTGATCTCGATAGCGAAACGCTGGAGTCAAGCCACCTGGTTACGGGGCCTGACCTTTCTGGCAGGGATGGGCTACGCCATTCCTGGTGCCGTGCTCGCACTGGCCTTGCAGCTGCTAGGAGGACCCTGGCAACTAACACCGCTGCTGCTGTTGCTCTGGGGCTACTGCGATCGCTTCTTGGCGGTCGCCAAAGGCGGTCTGGATGCTGCGCTAGAACGCCTCTCCCCCAGCCTTGATGAAGCGGCCACGGGTTTGGGATGCCGCTGGCCTGACGTTCTTCAACGCGTGCATCTGCCCCTGCTAAGGGGCCCCATTGCAGTGGGCGGACTACTGGTTTTCGTTGACACCGTGAAGGAACTACCCCTCACCTTCGCCCTGCGACCCTTCGATTTCGACACCCTGTCCGTGCGGGTCTTTCAGTACGCCAGCGATGAACGCTTAGCAGCCGCACTCTGGCCGACCTTAATCATCTTGACCCTCGGACTGCTGGCCTCACTGGCTCTTGTCCCAGGCCTGGATCATGGAATGGACGAGCCGGACCTCCAACGAAAAACTTGAGTTGCCTTGGCGCTCATCCTTGATTCATGACTGAGACTCAGCGGGCGCCCAGGCAAAGCGCTGATCGAGTTGCACGGCTGCCGAAGCCAACACATCCGCCAGCGTGACCACCAAGCGATACGCGAGCACCACACCAAGCAACGGAGCTTCGGCAACGAAAGAGCCCAAGCGCAGCAACAGCACGGCTTCAAACACCCCCAAACCACCAGGGGCCGCTGGTACAACGAGACCCACTGCCCAAGCCAGCGCAAAGCCAGCTAGCAACACCGCGGGTGAATGGCCGATCCCCAAATCAAAGGCCTGGATGCAACACCAAAACCCCGAGAACCTGAAAAGGACAAAACCCATCTCAAACCCGAGCGGAATCCAGGGATATCCGCCGCGACCACTGCCACGGCCGAGATCGTCGAGCTTCGCTTGAAGGATGGGGTCAGGGTCGGCCTGTTGAAGCTGTCTCCATTTGGAACGCTCCAGGCGCATCAACAAAGGCTCTCTCCAACGGGGCACCAGCACCAACGCCGGCAGCACACACAGCAGAGCCAAACCTGACTGCCAGCCTCCAAAAGGCACCCACAGCAAGGCCGCAACGGCCATGACCAGGGGTTCTAGCAACACCGACACCAGAGCCTGATGCGTACCAAGGCGAGGCTGAAGGGTCCGAAGGCGGTCAACAAAATGCCAAATCCCACCAGGGAGATACTTGAGCAGATTGGTGCGGAGATGCAATGGCACCAAAGCAAGGTTCTCTGGGGCGTGGCCTAGCCAGCGCACCAGAACCCTCCAACTCCAGGCATTCACCACGAGGCTGAACCAACTCGATGCAAGCCCGAGCAACAGCCACCACCAGCCCCGGGTACTGATGGTGAGGGCACGCAATCCAGCCAGGTGGCCTGAAAGCGTCCAACCCACAAACGCAAGACTCGTCAAGGTGACCCAAAGGCGAGCCCCCCCTGGCAGTTTCAAGTTCACAGTGACCAGTCCTCCTCGGGACAAAACTGATCTTTCTCCGCCAACACGGCCATCCGGACCTGATCCAGCGGCACGTTCGCTAGCAAACTCACGCGTCGCAACTCATCGTGCTCCACCTTCAAACTGAGCATCCCGCCAGGCCGACGCACCTGTTTGACGCGCACCTGCCCCCAGGGGGAAGGGCAGTGGCCGATTCGGCGCCAAAGCAGCCAGCGGCCCTGCCTGCGTTCCCGAAACCCCAATGTGGTGCTGGAAGTGAGCCACACATTCCGCAGAATCGATGCGCGCTCGGGGAGCACGAGTGCCGTCAGTCCCATCCCCTGACGCCCTTTCTGCATCAGCACTGGCATGGTCACCACCTCCAAAGCACCCGCCCGGCGCAGCCGGTTGGCGAGGTCCGCCAGGTCTTCCGCGGAGGCGTCATCAATCCAGGCTTCCTGCACCACAAGCTCCTGCCAAACCATGTCTGGATCCCCTGCAGCCCTTGAGCTGTGCTCCCGTTCATGCACCCGCAGCAACCGCAGGAGATTCGGCCGATCCAGCTGACGATGGCCAAGACCAATGCCGATGCCTTCCACCACAAGGTCACCTGGCTCTTCAAAGCCATCGGCCAGCACCGCCATCAAGGCCAGGCCCGTCGGAGTCGTTAATTCACCACTGGGGAGATCCGGGCCGGAACGCAACGGCACCCGATGACGCCGCGCCAACTCCAGCACCGCCGGCACCGGCACCGGCAGGCTGCCGTGCTCGGTCTGCACCGTGCCTCGGCCAGCCGGAGGAGGCAAACACAGCAGACGATCAGGATCCAGTGCTGTGATCGCAGCACAAACCCCCACCACATCCACAAGGCTGTCGATGGCACCCACCTCATGGAAATGCACCTGATCGGGGTCGCTGCCATGGACAGCTGCTTCCGCCTCCGCCAAAGCAGCAAACACAGCCAGCACCCTCTGCTTCAAACGGCTGTCTAAGGAAGCCTCACGGATCTGCCGGCGTAGGTCATACCAATGGCGATGCCCTCCGGTTGCCGCGAGGGACTCCACATCCAACTGCAGCCCTCGCATCCCCCCATTGGTGCGTTCCTCCACTACGAGGCGATAGCTCCCTTCAAGGCCCAGGGCAGCAAGAGGCTGCTCAATGCGCTCCCGAGGAAGCCCCAGATCGAGGCACGCCGCCAGCAACATGTCGCCGGCCAAGCCTGTTGGGCAGTCAACCACCAGAGATCCCATCAGCTTTCAGATGTGGAGGTTGCCGGCAGAGTGGGAGCATCGTCGAGCAACTCCTCCGCCAGTTGTTCAAGGGAAGACTTCTGGTCCCGCAACCATTGATCCACTTCCCGACGCGCTCGGCGCTGCTCCCGTTGGGCCGTGTCCACATCGTGACCGGACAGCCCCCAAAGGCGGCCTAAGAGTGCCCGATCATCAGCACCGCCACGAGCAGTGCCATACAGCAAGGTCTCGGCAGCGATGCCAGCCTGGAGAACCCGGCTCCATCGGCGCAGATCTTCCAGCGACATGCGCACGCTGTCGGGGATGGAGAATTCGGTTGCGCCGTTACTGCGGACCCCCGCCTGGAGACAAGCTCGGGTGCCCACCAAGACGCGTTGCACCGGCAGGTCGTTTTGGCGGGCCAGCAGCAGATGCCCAGCCTCATGGCAGGCAATGCGGCGCAACCGGGCCCGACCGCCAGGCAACGTCTCCGCCAGCAGATGACCACCCAACCCCTGCCACTGAGAAGCATCAACAGTGAGGGCGACCAGCACCCCTCCAATCCCCACAGCGATCCAAGCCGGAGAGACGCCAAGCAAAGGTCCAAAGACCGCCAGCACCGTGGCACTGGCCACGCTGACGCCAGCTGTACCGCTCGAAATGGAGCCGCGGGACTCGCCGCCGCCACTGCGGGGTAGGGGGGGTTCCATCAGGCCTGGGCCTGCCTGCTGCGCCCCTGACCCTTACCACCCCGCCCTTTACCGCCGCGGGTGGGCATCGGAGCGATCGCTTCGAAGCGTTCCACCTGCAGATCCTGACCTTGACGACGCACCTCAAGGCTGACGAAATGGCGCAGCTGCTCAATCGGGATTTCCCCCTTGAGCTGAAGCTTGAATGGCAAAGGACGACTGCCATCGGCGCGTGGTTGCTGACGCACCTTGACCACGAGATCACCCGTTTCGGGACGGGTGAAAATCAGTTCACCGCGGATCGAGAAATAGTCGTCTCCCTCTGGCAGCGTGTCGTGCACAGGCTGGGGGTCAGCCACCTCAGCCGCATCGGTTCGCTCAAGAGTGCTGGGCTCCCAGATACCCGCGATCTGGAGGTGCAGATGGCCTCCTTCGCGTGAGCGGGGGTACACCACCCACAGGTGGGGGTGATCCATGGCGAGGTGACGGCGCATCAAGGTGAGCATCCGGCCGAGTACCACAGCCTCAAGTTCCTGGCCTTGGTCGTCCACAAGGACACCGCGGGTGAGCTGGGCTTCGGACTCGGGCTTATAGGTGCCGCGGACAACGCCGATGGCCCGGTATTGCAACGGCTCGGTGACCGAGGAAATCGGATGGTCGCGCATTAGTCAGTAAGGGCATGCAGTGGCCCGAGACAAACTCTAGCCAGCACACTCAAAGCCCCTCAAACTGAACAAACCCTCAGGTGAAAACGGCAAGCGGTGGCAGGACGCAAGCGCTGGTGGATTGGTGCAGGGCTCGCGATTGCCCTAGCAGTGGGCTGGCTGCTGAGCGAATTGATGCATGGCCGATCCAGCACGTCGCCTGGACGTGTCGAAGTGGATCGACAGGTGAGTGCTTTGCTCAAAAAGCGACAACACCAAACCCTGAGCCCTAAGGAAGAGCGCCGTTTATTGGAACGCCTGCTTGCCCTGGGACGCGTGCCAGAAAGCATCGTGCTTGTGGAGGATCAGCTCAAAGCTCAACCCAAATCCTGGCGTTGGCGACTGCTGCTCAGCCAACTGGAATTCAGCAATGGCAACACGGCCGCTGCTGAAGCGCATTTAGAGCAGCTATCGGTTTTGCATCCCAGTGATCCCGATATCCTCCAGGCCCTGGCTCGCCTGCGCCTTCAGCAAGGCCGCAATCATGAGGCCATCGCAACGGTGAGAGCGGCACTGACCACCAGTCCGAGCACCCAACGGCTTGAAGTTTCTTTGCTGCTAGCAGACCTCCAACGCCAAAGCGGAGCCACCGAAGCCGCCTTCAGCACTTACCGGCAACTGAGCAAAGCGTTCCCCCAAGACCCTCGCCCCTTGATGGCCCAGGCCTTGCTGCAACAAGAGCAGGGCCAACAGAACCAGGCTTTGGCACTGCTCGAGTCAGCACGAACAAAGCTGGTGGCGAACGGAGCTGACACACAGGCACTGGATGCCCTGGCAGCCCGATGGAGCCTCAGGAGCAATCGGTTGCCCTCCAATGCCGATCGACTTCCATCTAGGGAGTCTGAGCTTCCCAGCCCTTGAGGGCAGCATCGATGGCATCAACAGGGTCGGTGGCCTCGCTCATGGAGGTGGCCTGTCTCAACCGGTTGATCAGATCCATGGGATTGGTCGTATCCAACACCGTGCCTTTGGGTCGACCCGGAGCGGTGTTGTAAATCTCCAGCTCAGCAGGGGACTGATAGCCAGTCATCGGGGCCTGGGATTGGGCCAAACCAGCAGGGCAAAGGCCCGCTGTCAGGACTGCAGCAGTCAGAGCGACGATGGATTGGATCCGTGGCATCGACTGATTGCGAGAGGAGTTAATGCTAGGGGTCATCGTGGCTTAAAGGAATCCCGTGCTGATCGCCAGCTGGAACGTCAACTCCGTGCGCACCCGACTGGACCATGTTCTGGCTTGGTTGGAGCACACCCAGACAGATCTGCTCTGCTTGCAGGAAACCAAGGTCGATGACCCCCTCTTCCCCATCGCGGCCTTCGAAGCGATCGGCTACCACGTTCGCTTCCATGGCCAGAAGTCTTACAACGGCGTGGCGATGGTCAGCCGCGAACCGGTTGAGGACGTGCGCTACGGGTTTGTTGGTGAGCTGGTGAATGACCAGGAAGCCCTTGCACTGGATGAACAGAAACGCGTTATCAGCGCATTGATTGATGGTGTGCGGGTGGTGAATCTGTACGTACCAAATGGTTCCTCACTGACATCAGACAAATACACCTACAAATTGTGCTGGCTTGGCTGCCTCAAGCGCTATCTCGAAGCCGCACGCCAGCGGGAGGAGCCCCTTTGTGTGGTCGGTGACTTCAACATCGGGATGGACGAACGCGACATTCACGATCCTCAGCGCCTGAGCGGCGGAATCATGGCGACGGACGCGGAACGCAGTGCTCTCCAACAGGCCCTAGGGGAGGGAATGAGCGACGTATTTCGTGTGTTCGAACCGGATGGCGGCCACTGGAGCTGGTGGGACTACCGCAGTGGGGCATGGAACCGCGACAGCGGCTGGCGCATCGATCACATCTATCTCTCAGAAGAGTTGCTGGATCAAGCACGTAGCTGCGTGATTCATAAGCAAGAGAGGGGCAAGGAACAACCGAGCGACCATGCCCCTGTGGTGGTGGATCTCTGCTGGCCGCCCGAAGAGGAAGACAGCAGCTGGGCAGACGACTGACCCGTGACCAACTGCCACGAAGGATCAGAACGCCAGCACTGCAGGATCAACGTCCAAAGTGGATGCTCGGCGAGACGATTCAGCGCACATGGTGGGTGTGGGAAAAATCTTGCCAGGGTTCGCCAAGCCTTCCGGATCGAAGGCCAAACGCAGCCTTCGCATCGTGGCCAGATCCTCAGGAGTGAACATCCAATCGAGATAACAGCGCTTATCGGAGCCCACCCCGTGTTCGCCGGTGATGCTTCCTCCCACAGCCAGGCACTCGCGCAAGATTGCCGCTCCCAGATCCTTCACACGCTGATCGACCCCGGGAGCATCGCGGCGGTAAAGAATCAGCGGATGAAGATTGCCGTCGCCGGCATGAAAAACGTTGGCCACCGGTAAGCCGTGGTCCCGGCTGAGCGATTCAATCGCAGCAAGCACCTTGGGCAGACTGCTGCGGGGCACAACCCCGTCCTGGACGTAATACGTCGGCGAGATCTGGCCAACCGCCGCAAAGGCAGATTTGCGCCCCTTCCAGAGCAAGGCGCGGTCCGCTGGTTCTTCGGCCCTTCGCACGGCACGGGCACCCGCCTCTCGACATAGGGCTTCCGCCCGATCGGAGGCCACTGCCACCTCAGCGGCCTGGCCATCCAATTCGATCAACAGAATCGCTGCAGCATCACGGGGATACTCGTCATGCCCGAATAGGTCATTGACGGCGTTGATCATGAAGTTGTCCATGATCTCCATCCCAGCCGGCAAAACTCCAGCTGCAGTGACCCTGCGAACGGCATCGCCCGCAGCTTCCATGGTCGGGAAATCGGCGAGCAAGACACTCACCCGCTCAGGTGCCCGCAACAGGCGAAGCGTGATACCCGTTGCAATCCCTAGGGTTCCCTCGCTTCCGATGAAAGCGCCGCGTAAGTCGAGCTCGGATGACTCCACGAGATCGGAACCGAGGGTGGTCACGGTCCCATCGGGAAGCACCACCTCCAATCCGAGCACATGGTTACTGGTCACCCCGTACTTAAGGCAGTGCACACCGCCTGAGTTTTCGGCAACATTGCCTCCAATGCTGCACACCACCTGGCTGGAAGGATCTGGGGCGTAATAGAAACCGTCACCTGCCACTGCACGCGTCACCCAGCTGTTGATTACCCCGGGCTGCACCGTGATGGTGTGGTTAGGAAGATCGATGGCCAGGATTTGACGCATCCGGCTTGTAACAATCAGCAGAGCTTCCTGCTCCGTGACAGCACCACCGGAAAGCCCAGTGCCGCTGCCTCGTGCCACAAATGGAATCCTGTGGGCATGGCAGCAGCGAAGCGTTGCCGCCACCTCTTCCGTGGTGGTCGGGAGCACCGCCAGGGGTGGCTGATGACGGTCAATCGTCAAACCATCACAGTTATAAGCGAGCAATTCCTGCCGTCTTCGAACCAGGGCCTTAGGAGGGAGCAACTGGCTGAGATCTCTGTCTAGAGCTGCCCAGTCGTGGATCAAGGTCCGCGCATTCACCTCTAGCAACTCTGACAGAACCTGGACCAGTGCAGTGCCGCTTCGGTCACACTTCAGACGTAGGTGACCGTTTTGGGTCAGGATGTCGAACGGTTTGCATCTGCCCCTTGGCATCCGTCCCCGTGACAGCTCCCACCCTGAACACCAGCCACTCCCAGGCCATCTTCAGTGCTGCCCAGAGCCTGATGCCCGGTGGCGTGAGCTCGCCGGTGCGGGCGTTCAAGTCGGTCGGCGGACAACCAATCGTTTTCGACCGGGTCAAGGGCTCCTATGCCTGGGACGTGGATGGCAATAAATACATCGACTACATCGGCAGTTGGGGCCCAGCCATCTGTGGCCATGCCCACCCTGAAGTGATCAGTGCTCTGCAGGAGGCCATCGAGAAGGGCACCAGCTTCGGCGCCCCCTGCGCCCTGGAGAACACTCTCGCCGAGATGGTCATCGACGCTGTCCCCAGCGTGGAGATGGTGCGCTTCGTCAACAGCGGCACCGAAGCTTGCATGGCTGTGCTGCGTCTGATTCGCGCCTACACAGGCCGCGACAAGGTGATCAAGTTCGAGGGCTGCTACCACGGCCATGCAGACATGTTCCTCGTGAAAGCGGGCTCGGGCGTGGCCACCCTCGGCCTTCCCGACTCCCCCGGGGTACCCCGCAGCACCACAGCCAACACCCTGACAGCGCCTTACAACGATCTCGAAGCTGTCAAGCAACTGTTTGCCGAGAATCCCGATGCCATCGCTGGCGTGATCCTCGAGCCGATCGTGGGCAACGCCGGCTTCATCACACCCGAGCCGGGATTCCTTGAAGGATTGAGGGAAATCACGAAAGAGCATGGTGCCCTTCTCGTGTTCGACGAAGTGATGACCGGCTTCCGCATCAGCTACGGAGGAGCCCAAGCGCATTTCGGCGTCACCCCCGACCTCACCACCATGGGCAAGGTCATCGGTGGAGGTCTACCTGTCGGTGCTTATGGCGGCCGGCGCGAAATCATGGAGATGGTGGCTCCCGCCGGTCCGATGTATCAGGCAGGCACCCTCAGCGGAAACCCTCTTGCCATGACCGCGGGCATCAAAACTCTTGAACTGCTGAAACAACCTGGCAGTTACGAGAAGCTCACCGCCGCCACTGAACGGCTGATCAATGGAATCATGGGAGCCGCTCGTGAAGCTGGACTTCCCATCACCGGTGGCAGCGTGAGCGCCATGTTTGGTTTCTTCCTCTGTGAAGGCCCAGTGCGCAATTTCGAAGAAGCCAAAGCCACCGATTCCGAACGGTTCGGCAAATTGCACCGCGCCATGCTCGAACGTGGTGTTTATCTGGCACCCAGTGCCTTCGAAGCCGGCTTCACCTCCTTGGCCCATTCCGATGCCGACATCGATGCCACCATCCAGGCATTCCGCGAAAGTTTTGCTGAAATCGCCTGAGTCACCTGCTTCAGATATGAGCATTAAAAAGCCCCAGGGTGTCGCCTGGGGCTTTTTAATGCTCTATGAGTCGACAGGTTGAGAACCCAGAGAGGAGGCCAGAGAAACGACCCACCCCGCTGGTCTATTTCTTCTTCCCGTCAAGCAAATCAATCAATTCCTGCAGCTTCTCAATGGAATCGCGAACTGCACCTGCTTCAGGCATAGTGCCTTCTTCCATCACCGCCAAGTGCATGTCTTTGCACATGTTGCGAAGTTGTTGAATCCTTTGCTTGACATCCGTCTTTTTTTCAGCAGCTGTCGGCATGGATTCCTTTCAGTTTGTGCAGCCTACCATTCACGTGATGGTCTCCCGACCGCATCAGCACCCCATCAATGACACGCGAGATCCCGCCTCAGGAACAAATGCGCAAGTGGTTCCGCAGTCATCTACTGGGGCGAGACGTGGAACTTCAAGAGCTCTATGAGCTCTCCCAGGGAGAGTTGGATCTTCTGATGGCCGAAACCGCCGAGATTCGCTCCGATCCAGACAACAAGTCCCTCAGCCATGGTCGATGGTGTACGGCTGGCTACGCATTGGAGCTCGCACGGATCATCGACTCCCGCCGCGGCACTGACAGCGACGAGCATCGATGACTCAGCCCCTTGCCGACCAACTCCTGATCCGGGACATCAGCGAACTCGACATCAGCCTCACTCTTGCGAGGCTGCAGGATGAAAGTTACGACCTCAACACCACGAAATTCCTGGCTGAAGTTTGGGCTCCCAACCGAATCGCGGCCATCGAAACCTTTATCTGGCAACATCTTAAACCGCAATTTATCGGCAAAGGATTTGCCCTGAGTCCAGAATTTCTACGCACGCACGTTGACTGGGCCAGTGCCTGGCGCCACTTGCGTCAACGCCATGGAATGGGATGCGTTCAACTCCCAAAAGAATCACATCAATCGCTGGTGCACTTTGTCTTTGTGGCAGGGCCAAACGACCTCTGCGCCAATGTCCCCATGCTTCATGACAACCAGAACGGGGACCCAACAGCCAACGATCTCTTGACTTGGGCTCCTTAAACCAAACTCAAAGGGGAGCGACGATACGGGAAAAGAAAAAAGGCAGCGAAATGCTGCCCTTAGTTCCGCATTGAACGTGTGTTCCACCCAACAAAATTGATTGGGTGCAGTGCAATCACCAGAGACCGCGCACACCCTGAACGGTCTGGGCCTGTTCCTGAACAGCGGTGTAGGCCTGAATGCAGGCAGGGGTGTTGAGATACCAGCTCAGAAGGGAGGTTTCCTGCTGTGGGTTGCTGAGGTTCTGAGCATTGCAGACCTTCATCGAGCCCTGCAGACGCTGATCGACTGGCAGGCGCGCCATCATGCCGTAGCTGGACAATTTTCCATCGGCGGCATCCAGGATGATGGCGCTACGAACAGACTGAACACTGTTGGCCTGGCTGTAGTAGGGCGTGTAGTTGTTGCCCTGAATGCTCTCAGAGAGGAACTGCACTCCCTGATCGGAGTACAGGAACTTGGTCACAGCTGCGACGTCAACGTCGTACTCCTTCTGAAGACCAGCCTCAAGCTCTTCTCGTGTCCAACCCGAGAGATCAGTCAGATCAGGGGGAACGGGATTCGCAATGGGCTTCTTGCCGCCGAGGGGCAACAGAGAATTACTGCGCACGAAACCGTGGGTCACGGTTCGCGCTGTCAGCTTGGGGCCCGCAAGAGCAGGCATCGAAACTGCTGCCAGCAGCAGGGCAGCACCAGCAATGGGAAGGGCTTTGCGCATGAAGGGCACTGAGCGATTCATCCATCGGGTTAGCCATCACCCCCCAAAGAACCCTCAGCAACTCATGCTTTTTTTTCAGATTTCGATCTCCACGAACCCGCAGCGCGCAAAACTAGGCGCAGACCGAGTCTCAATAGTCGTACCTTAAGATTTTCCTCGCATTCGTGTGGAGTCCTGTTGCTCGAGCTCGCCGCAAGCCTGCTGACCCCTGTTGCAGGCCCGATCACTCACCCGGTGACAGACGACCATCCGGCCCTCGACATCGCTTGCCGCAACGGCGCAGAAGTCCGTGCCGCCCACGACGGCCTAGGCAAGCCTTCCTGGGACAACCGCCTGGGGTGGACCTTTGTTCTCCAAGGCGAACGGGGCCTGCGCTCGAGCTACAGCCACCTCAAACAGGCACTGCCTCAGGGCCCCTACAAACGCGGCGACGTGATCGGCCTGTGCGGAAACACAGGAAGCTGGTCCTCAGGGACCCATCTCCATTTCGCCATGGAACCCACTGGCAACTTGCAGAATTTCACCTCCTTCGCGCCCCCTCTCCCTGAAGATCAGAGGCTTGCCAAGAAAGAACCAGTCCTGCTGACTCGCATCAAAAATCTCGGCATTCACGTGGATCGCCTCGAACGATGCGGACTCGGCAATGAATTGGCCGCTTACAACCGAGCCGCACAGCGACTGTGTCTCGTGCAAACCCTCGATGCCAACCCGGGGCTCTTTGAAACAGTTGTGACCCACGAAACCGTTCATGTCATTCAAGACTGCCTTGGCGGCCTTCAGACCAGCCAAGCGAAATCAATTGCCGGGCATCTGAAGACGCAAGGAGGCTTCAGCGATACGACGATCGCCAAGTTCTTTGATCAAAACCTGAGAGACAAGAACCAAGTCAGCCAGGCAACCGCCTCCCTGACAGCGGATCAATCCCAACTTGAATTTGAGGCCTATGCCCTTCAACATCAGGGGGCACTAGTGGCGTCGCTACTCAACAGCCGATGCCCATTGGCACCCCGAGGGCAATCATCGGCATCTAAACCGTGAACCGACTGCATGGAGCCCTGAGCACCCTTGCAATTCAGCAGAAACGTCAAATGTGATCTCCCAGCAAATGCCCCATGCTTCAGGCACAGATCGCACTCTGAAATGTGTATTTAGACAAACTGATCAGCTCTAAACATTGCAGGGATTCGCTCAAAATCAATATTGCCTTCATCAAGAAGCATTCAGACCGCTGTTGGAAGATCCAGGAATACCTGCCAAACCGAGCAGAAAATTTCCAAGTCGCTCAGCCTCCAGAGAGCACTCTCTTTAAAAGGAGTCTGCAAGGGAAATCCATCACACCACTACAACTTCCTTGCCGATGCCATCAACAGGCTGCACTGGTCATCGAGAAGGTATTTCAATTAAGCATTCGACCAAAAACCTGACCCCCACTGGCACCAGCCAAAAAGATTAGCGGTAGTTTTCAAACTGCAAAGGCACATCCATCTCTTCCTCCTTCGACTTGAGCAACTGAATAGCCTGCTGAAGATCGTCTTTGCTCTTACCAGTGATTCTCAGACTTTCTCCCTGAATCGCAACGGTGACCTTTTTCAGTTCATCCCGCACGCTCTTGCTCAATTTTTTGGCGATCTCCTGACTGAGACCCCTCCGTAGTTTCACCACCTGCTTGACACGATTACCCCCCACGGTCTCGGCAGGTTGAAAATCAAAGATCTTGAGAGAAAGGTTGCGCTTCGTGGCCTTGGCACGCAAGACATCTTCAACAGCCTGGAGGGTCATGTCGCTGGCCGTGGTGATCACCACCTCGGCGTCCTCCAGTTCAATCTCAGTGCCTGAATCCTTGAGGTCATAGCGAGTTCCCACATCGCGGCGCACCTGATCGAGCGTATTCACCAGCTCCTGACGGTCAAAATCTGACACCACATCGAAGGAGTAGGTGCTGGCCATGGGAACCGCTCGAACGCATACAGATCCACCCTATCGGGGGTGACACCTGCTGCCTCCCCACGAACGCACGGCCATCGGCACGGTTGTCTTCAATGGAACGATCGAAAACCCTTCCATGGATCTGCTCTCAATGTTCACAGGCAATGCGGCGGCCCCCTTCGCCTGGTCGCTGGTACTGGCAGGGGCCGTGGTGATCGCCAGCATCGTGCCCCTCGGGGCGGCACGCTCCCAGGCTGACTTCACCATGGCGGACATGGGAGCACCAAGGGCCATGTTCGAGCGCTTACCAGCCTGGGGCCAACGGGCCAGCTGGGCACATCAAAACAGCTTTGAAGCCTTCAGCCTTCATGCGCCGGCGGCCCTACTCGCTCTGATCGCCGTCCTACAGGGGGGAACTCTCCCTGGTCTGGCAACTGTTGCTGCACTGCTGCAACCTGCCCTAAGACTTCTCTACATCGGGGCCTATGTGGGCAATCTCCCGCCGGTGCGGGGGCTTTGCTGGGCATCCGCCTTGACCTGCACAGGAATTCTCTATGGAGAGGCCCTGAAAGCTCTGCTGCAAATGGGCTGACCCGCTTGTAAGAGCCATCAGCCTGCGACCAAACGCCGATCAGGTGCTCGCCCACTGCGCCAAAGCCATCTTTGGATCGGCAATCGAGTCGAGAGAACCATGCACATGGGCTTCCCAGCCCAGTTCCGGCAAGCCGGCATAGACCATCAGATTCAGCGGGTAATGTTTCGAATCCGTGCAACGCCGAAAATCGTCCCGGTAAAGAAAAACGGGTTTGTTCAACGCAAACGCCACACCTAACTCCACCATCACCCCCTCATCGGGGGGCGTTCCGTTCACAATTGCGAAGAATCCGTCAGCTTCACGAACATCCCGGAGGCATTGCTGCGCGACGGCAAAAGCCCACCCTGGATCCTGCAGATCAACTTCGCTATTGCGGGCAAAAGGCTCCCAAACCTTGAGGTCTAACCGCTCCAGTGCATGAACGAACTGGGGCAATACAAGCGATCGACTCACCGCTGAGAAACCCAGCGGTGATGCCAGATAAATCGTCTTGCCTGCCATCGCCAATCAGGCCTGATGACCCTGGAACTGCTTCAACGCAGCCAGAAGTGCAGCGGGTGACTGGGGGTCCACCATCAACACACTGCCTCCGGGGGCATCGGCCAATTGTTCACCCATGGCCATCCAATCCTTGGCGAGCATCAGACGCATTGCTTCAGCCGTTTTTGGATTGCTCTCGAGGGCCTCAGCCATCACCAGTGCGGCCTTCGCCTTGGCCGCCGCCAACACCTCCTGTTGTTTGGATTGGGCCTCAGCCTCCAGCAAGAGGGCTTCTTTCTGGGCCTTGGCGTCCAAGACCAGAGCTTCGGCACGGCCTCGCGCTTCATTGAGCTGGGACTCCTTCTCACCTTCCGAGCGCAGGATTGCCGCACGCTTTTCCCGCTCGGCCGTCATCTGCTGTTCCATCGCCTGTTGCACACCAGGAGATGGAACGATGTCGCGCATCTCGACGCGCGTCACCTTCACTCCCCAGGGGTCTGTGGCTTGATCCAGCTCCCTCAACAACAACTCATTGACTTCCGTGCGCGTCGTGAAGGTTTGATCCAGATCAAGCTTGCCCATCTCTGCTCGGATCTGAGTGAGCACAAGGTTGACCATGGCCGCTTGAAGGTTGTCAACGGCGTAATAAGCGCGGGAATGCTCCAAAAGTTGCCAATAAACAACCGCATCCACTTCGATCGACACGTTGTCGCGGGTGATGCACTGCTGAGGCGGAATATCAAGCACCCGCTCCTTGAGAGATTCGTGGCTAACCACCTTTTCCACTACCGGGAGAACCAGGGACAGTCCTGGCTGGAGCTCACGATCAAATTTGCCAAGACGCTCCACCAACCGGGAACGGCCGCCACTGGTGACTTTGACACTGCCTGTTCCCAATAAGGCCAACAGGATCAAGGCCGGGAGACTGAGAAAAGCTTCCAAGGTCAGAACGCGTCTATCGGGACCTTACGGACGGCACTTGCCGCAGACAACGCCCTGCACATCAGCCGACATCGGGACCAAAGTGGACGCAGTAAACGCCAAATCAAACAATGACTGGGTTCTGGGTGCCACTGATTTGGTTGCTGGTGGCTATCAGCCTGCTTGGGCTTGAGCTCGCCCAGCCCAGCTTCGATGGCCTGATGTTCGGGGCCCTCGCTGCATTGGTGGTGTCGGTGCTCACAGCCATCGGGCCACTGCCGATTCTGCTTCAGGTGGCGCTTTTTGTGGGCGCCACAGTGATTGGAACCATCTGGCTGTCACGCTGGTCAGCCAAGCGCAATCCTGAGCCAGGGGACCACCATCAACGGGAAGATCTGGCCGAGGTGATCAGCGCCATGCCAGCTGGTGGAGAAGGCCGAGTGCGATGGCATGGCCAAAGCTGGGGATCAATATCACTCGACCTCGACCATGCACTTGAAGCAGGCGAGAGGGTGCTCGTGGTGGGGCGTGATGGGAACCAATTGCAAGTGATTGGAGAAGTGAACGTCAGTCGAAGAACAACAGACTGACGACTTTTCCCATTTCCTCAGCGCTTCGACAGCTATTGAGCAAGGTTTCACTGTCATGAAATGCCAAGCAAATCAACTGATCACAGCGGCTGATGATGTCCTGATTGCAGAGACTGCTGGCTAAAGGCAAGGGCAGATCATCCTGTTCAGGTTTCTCAATCAGATGAAGAACCCGATCAAGACTTTCGCGAATTTCAGGCAGTTGACGCTCCAGGCTCTGAGGCAACAGCACTGTGAGCTTGGAGGGATCAACGTCGAGAACTCCCCGAATCACGGCTGCATTGACCCCTTGTGCGCCGGACGTAATTAGTGAGTGGCCTTCTTGGGCCAGTGAGCGGGCGATGAGCTCGACGAGATGAATCGCGACGATCGGCACATGACGGCTGCCAAGAATTGCAATTCGACGTTTGCCTTTGTCCTGGAGGAGTGCCAGTTCCTGGGCAAGGGTATCGACCCTGTCGAGGGCTGGGAGATCAAGGGAGCGGCTCAAAGACATCCCGCCGTCGTTCATTGGAAACTAGCAGCAATCTCTCAGTCATGAGGGAGATATTTGAGCAGGCCCTTGGCCTTCACCACTGATCAGCAGCGGTGAAGGCCAAGGGCAGCGAACAAACGCTCGAGCTGGCAGTGTTCTTCCACAAGCCGGAACGCATACGTGGCTTTTACAGCTTCATGCAGACGCACATGGCCGAAAGCCTGCTCAATGACCTCAACCGTGGAAAGGGTGTCGTGTTCCACCTTCAACAATGGAACCTCCAACTCATCCGCTCGACTAATCAACTGGGGCAGCGGCTCGCCTGCGCCAGTCAGAATCAGGCATTGGGTGGAAGCTTCCAGAGCCGCCAGTTGAATGTCAGTGCGGTCGGCGCCTGTCACCACGGCCATGTTGCGCCGACGCCGGAAGAACTCCATCGCCGAGTTCACGTTCATGGCACCAATGCTCAGGGTCTCAACGAGCAGCTCAAGGCGCTCCTCGCAGCAGATCACCCGGGCATCAAGGCGCCGCACCAGTTCACCCACGGTGACGCTGCGGAGCAGAGGGGATCGAGGCATCACCCCAAACACAGCAAGGCCCAACGACTCGAGCTGAGGCACCACATCCCGCTGGAGAGCCTCGACCTCATCCGGGGTGACGGCGTTGAGCACAATGCCGGCCAATCGCTCACCCAGCTGATCCCGAGCCGCCAAAAGGGTATCCACGCTGCGGCTGTCCTGCCAGAGATGCACCAGCACCACCGAGGCATCCAGTCCTTGGGCCAGCTGAATCAGGCTGAGCCCGTAGAGCAAGCCTTCATGCAGGCTTCCGGCTGCCTCCAGCAAAGTCACCGTGGAAGCATCGGCCTGCAGCTGACGCTGAAGCTGAGCAAACCCTTCACCGGCATCAAGGGTGCCTGCCTGCAAGCGCTGATCCGCTGTAGCCGGAGACAACAGATGAAGAGAAGAAATCAGCTGGTCATTTGCAAACCCCAGGGTGGTGCCCACAAACCGAACATCGTCATCGATCAAGGGGTCAGGAAGAGGCCCGACCTCCGGGGTCCAGTCGAGACTGGTGGCGAGGGGCTTCCCGAATCGCACGGAATGGCCAGCCAACGTCAATTGCCGAGCAAGGCCTAGGACGAGGGCCGACTTTCCACTGAAAGGTTCACACGATCCGATCAGCAAGGTGGATCTCATGCCTAGCTCCAAAGGCCCTTGTGCGAATCAATGTAGTGGGAGCGACTCGTTGAGTTCGAGTGGATCCTGCTCCAAGAGCAACCAAGACCAGAAATGGTCGGGAAGATCCTGCCGCTCATCTCTGGAATCCACATCCATCAACCACGAAGCCAACTGGTGACTTTGCACTTCAAAGCAGAAGTGCAAAGCAGGCTCCGCAGAGATATTGAGATCACAGCGGCAGGGTGATAAGGGAGCGCGCACACTGCTCCAACTGAGAACATAGTCATGCTTGCTGTCCGCTGAGAGAACCCGGCAGCCTTGGAACGTGCCTTGTGCAAGCACGGGCAAGACACGAAGAAGCGCCTGCTCCTGCTCCAGACCACCGCAATAGGGAGCGAACAAGGCAATCAAAGCTGCATCGGCTGGGCTGCTCACTGTCAGCGCTTCTTTTTCCCAAGGATGCCCCAAGCTGGAAGGATGGCCCACACTCCCGCCCACCCAGCAAGCCTTCACCACCGTTGGACTGGGTTGCGCATCGGCATCACCGGCATTCGTGGCACCCTGGGCCAGGCCCTGTGTCGCCAGTTTCTCGAACGGGGTGCTGTGGTGGTGGGGCTAAGCCATGGCTCTCGTCCCCTAGAGAACAACCCAACCAGCTCCCCGCAGGAATGGGCGCAGTGGAGCTGTGATCAGGAGCGGGAGCTCGACCCCGTTCTGGCCACTCTGGATGTATTGATCGTGAACCACGGAATCAATCCCGGTGGCGATCAAAGCAGCGACACCCTCACACGAGCGATCACTATCAATGCCCTCAGCAGCTGGAACCTGATCAAACGTTTCGAAGCCATCGCCGCGACATCAGGACCTGCCGGCCGCCCCAGAGAACTCTGGGTCAACACATCGGAAGCCGAAATTCAGCCGGCCCTCAGCCCCGCCTATGAACTCAGCAAACGGCTCATCGGCCAGCTGGTCAGCCTTCGCTGGAGCAACCGAAGCCCTCAAGAACGCGAGCGTTTGCGCTTGCGGAAACTGGTTCTGGGACCCTTTAAGTCAGAACTCAATCCGATTGGCATCCTCTCTGCCGAGTGGGTGGCTCGGCAAGTCTTGAACCAAGCGCAGCTGAACCTGGCCTTAATCATCGTCACTCCCAACCCGATGACCTATGTGCTGATGCCGCTCTGCGAACTCGGCCGTGCGGCTTACAACCGTGTCTTCAATCGCCCCTGTCAGTAAGGATCTCGCAACCATCTGAGGTGACCACGATGGTGTGTTCCCATTGCGCTGAAAGGCTTCCGTCTCGGGTTACCACAGTCCAACGATCCTTAAGGGTGCGGCAGTGTTTGCTGCCGGCATTGAGGATGGGCTCCACGGCCAAGGTCATGCCTGGGCGCAGTTTCACATTGGGCAGCTCATCGGTGCGGAAATTGAAGACCGAAGGTTCCTCGTGAAGATTGCGGCCCACCCCATGGCCGGTGTAGTCCTCCACCACGCTGAACCCATGGGCAACCACGTGGTCCTCAACGGCTCCAGCAATGTCGAGCAGGGTGTTGCCAGCCTTGATCTTGGCCAGTCCGGCCATCAATGACTCTTTGGCCACTCGACTGAGCGTTTGCGCCTCCTCAGACGCGTCACCGACGCAGATGGTGACACAGCTATCGCCGTGATAACCATCGAAATAGGCCCCCGTATCCACTTTGAGAAGGTCGCCATTTCGGATCACCCGCTTGGCACTCGGAATCCCATGCACCACTTCGTTGTTGATGCTGGCGCAGATACTTGCCGGGAATCCGTGATAGCCCTTGAAGCTGGGGGTCGCGCCCATTTCCCGAATCCGACGTTCGGCCAAGGCATCAAGATCTCCCGTCGTTTGACCGGGCTGCACCGAAGCCATGATTTCGCGGAGAACCGTGGCCACGATCCGACTGGCCTCCGCCATGATTTTCAGTTCACGGGCTGACTTCACTTCAACACCACGGCGCTGCTGAATACGGGGGCCAGTGGCTGTGGCCTTACCACCGTTGGATGCAGCCAAGAGGTCAGCAAAAAGATTCATCGGGACGGTTGTACGAGGTAACGGGAATGGCGTGCAGGGAGGGGAGTTGTATCCGAAGCCATCTCGATGGTCGTCAATTCACGCTATCAATAACCACAACTTCCGGAGGGGGTTGATGGTGTGGATGCGCCGCATCCGCCAGCTACATCGCTGGGTGGCCCCGTTTGTTGTGCTGCCGCTCCTGGTGAGTGTCACCACAGGAGTTGCTTACCGCCTTGCCAAAGATTGGGGAGGTCTGCAGCGTGATCAAGTTCACTGGCTCATGACCCTGCATGAGGGGGAATGGCTCGGACCTCAATTGGAGCCTGTGGTGGTTCTCCTCAATGGCCTCGGGCTGCTCTGGATGTTGATCACCGGCACTTCCCTGGCCTGGCAACACTGGAGAACCCCCAGAAAGTCTTTGTCAGACCCAGGGAACACGAGGGGGTAAGCTGGTTGTTTGGCGTGATTACCCGGAGCTGGGATGGCAGCGGATCCGAATGAAACTTCCGTACAGGAAGAGAGCACTGAAGTGACTCCAAGTGATGTCGCTGTCGCGGATGCTCCCGCCAAAGCGAAAAGCGCTCCAAGCGTGAAGCTCAGCGCTCAGCAGCTGATTCATGAGTTTGAAGCCGCACAGCAAAAATCTGAGATCCCCGACATCTATGTCGGAGACACCGTTCGTGTTGGTGTTCGCATCAGCGAAGGCAACAAAGAGCGGGTGCAGCCCTATGAGGGGGTGGTGATCGCCAAGCGTCATGGCGGCATCAACGAAACCATCACCGTTCGCCGCATTTTCCAAGGCATTGGTGTTGAGCGCGTTTTTATGCTCCACAGCCCGCAGGTCGCCTCCATCAAGGTCGAGCGCCGCGGTAAAGTGCGTCGGGCGAAGCTTTTCTATCTGCGAGACCGAGTGGGCAAGGCCACTCGTGTGAAGCAGCGCTTCGACCGCTGAGGCTTCGGTCTCCACACTTCAAAAACCATTGCCTAGCGATGGTCTAGGGGTCCATCGCCTTGCGCCGTTAGTTCAGTTGGTAGAACGCAGGTCTCCAAAACCTGATGTCGGGGGTTCGAGTCCTCCACGGCGCGTCCGATGGCCCCTCATGCACTTTTCTGAGTTCGAGCATGGAGTTGGATCTTCAACCTGGTGATGTTGTGAAGGTGCTCGAATCAGCAGCCCTTGGCTGGGTTCGAGCACGGGTCATTCGCGTCAAATCCGGTGGTCGTGTGGTCGTTCAAAGCGATCAAGGCCGTGAATTCACGGCCCGCGGCAATCAAGTTCGCCTGATCGAACCAGCAGGGTTTCGTCCCTGACTGGCTTCCAATCAGATCGCCAGCCCTGCCATTGGCAGGGCTTTTTTGTGTCAACCGTTGATCGCCAGCGTCAGATCGTCGAACCGCTCCGCCAGCGATTCACTGCGGTGGATCAATCGCTGCAGCAACCCCTGAATGGCTGGGTGCTCGATGAGATCACGACGCACCACCAAGGATTCGGCACTCACCAAGCCGAGGTCGTAATCAAGGCGTACCAAGCCCGGCATCACCTCCAAAGCCAAAGAGGTGGCGTAGGTGAGGGTGACCTGATCCTCAGTGCGCCCCAACCAAAGCTCGGGGCGGTAGCGCTTCATGCGCACGCGGCTTTGCCACAAGCCCTGGGAGCGCAACAGCGCTTCAGTTTTGGGGAATAAGCCCGCAGGCAGCGCCAGGCTCGGATAGGAATCCAAATCCGCCGCCGTCAGGCCGGCACGGCCGGCCAACGGATGATCAGCCGCGGCCACCAGATACACCGGTGTTTGGCAAAGGTCGACCACGCAGAGCTCAGGATCATGGTCTGGGAGGTCGGGCTGATAACTACCGATCCAGGCATCAATCACACGCTCCCTCAACAACTGCAGAGGACGCTCCATGCCCACGTGATCCCAAATCCCACCTTCCCAACCTTCCGGTAGGGGGTCGAAAAAAGCAGGTGCCGCCCAAAAATTGGCTTCGATGCGCAGTGGTTGACTTTCGTCATCCTGAAGAAGGCGCTTGAGCTGATGAACACGACGCTCCATCAAGAGCAAAGTGCTGTCGCCTTCGAGCTGCCACTCGCCTCGCACCCGTTCAAGGCTGAGCCCAAACAAGGACAGCGTTTCCATGTTGTTGCGCGACACCGTGCTCTGCGAACAGTGCAGCCGCTGCGATGCCTTCTCCCCTGAGCGCAACCAGATGGTTGTGTCAAGCATGCGCAGGGCATCCAGCGAGAGCATGAAACGCGAAAACCCCGTTGGGTGAATGTGTTCCAGCCATTAAGCAACGCCAAACCTGCCGATGGCAGCTGCCATGAAGGTCCAGCACAATTTCACCCAAATCCCGCATAAAAAAGCCGTTTTGCCCAGTTGGTTGACGGAGGGCAGGGCAGAGGTCGATACTTTCTTGGTCGCTGACGCGACACAGGGCAACCGCAAGAGATCAACCTCTTGAGTGGTCGTACCTGGGACCGTAGTTCAATTGGTTAGAGCACCGCCCTGTCACGGCGGAAGTTGCGGGTTCGAGCCCCGTCGGTCCCGTTCCAAAGCCCCACACCACCGTGTCGGTTCGCGTTCGCCTGGCTCCCAGCCCAACTGGAACCCTTCACATCGGTACAGCGCGAACAGCAGTTTTCAACTGGTTGTTTGCCCGGAATGCTGGCGGTTCCTTTCTTCTAAGAATCGAAGACACCGACAAAGAGCGGTCCAAGTCTGAATACACCCAGAACATTCTTGAGGGCCTGCAGTGGTTGGGGATCACCTGGGATGAAGAGCCGGTGATCCAGAGCACACGGATCGAAGAGCATCGCGCTGCGATCCAGACCCTGCTCGATAAGGGGTTGGCCTACCGCTGTTACGCCACCGAAGAAGAACTGGAGGCCATGCGCGAAGCCCAAAAAGCCTCCAACCAAGCCCCCCGCTACGACAATCGCCATCGTGATCTCACCGCCGAGCAAGAGGCGGCCTTCCAAGCAGAAGGGCGTCAGGCGGTGATCCGTTTCCGCATCGATGACCAAGCCGAGATCCGCTGGAAGGATCTGGTGCGTGGCCCGATGAGCTGGCGCGGAGGAGACCTGGGCGGCGACATGGTGGTGGCCCGCAGGGCTCCTGCCGATCAAATCGGAGATCCCCTCTACAACCTTGTGGTGGTCGTGGATGACGCCGCGATGGCGATTACCCACGTGATCCGCGGCGAAGACCACATCGCCAACACCGCCAAGCAGCTGCTGCTCTATGAAGCACTGGATCTGCCGCTTCCCACCTTTGCCCATGCCCCTCTCATCCTGAATGCCGAAGGGCGCAAACTCTCCAAACGAGACGGGGTGACATCGATCAACGATTTCCGCTCCATGGGCTACACGGCCGAAGCGATCGCGAATTACATGACCCTCCTCGGCTGGTCTGTTCCTGAGGGCATGAACGAACGCTTCACCCTCACCCAAGCCGCCGAGGTGTTCAACTTCGACCGGGTCAATAAAGCCGGTGCCCGTTTCGATTGGGACAAACTCAACTGGCTTAACTCCCAGGTCTTGCATGAGCTCAGTGCACAGGAACTGCTGGGCGCACTCCAGCCACTTTGGTTGGAGCAGGGGTGGACACTTCCCGACGACCCAAGCTGGTCGCTAGCCCTGGTGGAGCTGCTAGGCCCATCCCTCACCTTGCTGAAGGATGGTATCGATCAGGCCATGCCTTTCTTCACGGAGCCTGCGCTCGAAAGCGATGCGCTGGGTCAGCTAAACGAGGAGGGCGCTCGAACTGCCCTCCAGGCCCTCAGCAACCAACTCGAGGCCCACCCGTGGGATGGGTTGGATCCCGCTCAGGGGCAGGCACTGCTCACCACGGCGGTGAAGGAGGCGGGAGTCAAGAAGGGGGTGTTGATGAAAAGCCTGCGAGCTGCTCTACTCGGGCGTCTTCAGGGTCCTGATCTGATGACAACCTGGGGGCTATTGGCCCGGCTGGGTTGCGATCGGCAGCGTGTCAGCCGCTGCTTCTGAATCGGTTCCTGAATCTTCGGCGGTGGCTTCTGGGGCAACCAGGCCAAGGGCTCTGGCAAGGGGCTGAGCTGTTAAACCCTGCAGTCCCACAGTCATCAGGATGGTGAGAAACACCAGGCCCTGCAATCGACCTGCACCCAGAACACCAGCCTGCTCCAGGCGAATTGCAAACAAGGAGGCCACGGCCGCCGTCACAATGCCCCGCGGTGCCAGCCACCCCATGAACAGTTTTTGCCTCCAATCCAGAGGCTGACCCAAGGTGGCCAAACTCACCGCCACCGGACGCACCACCAGCATCAGCACTGCAACACAACTCACCCCACCCCATCCCAAAGGGCTGAGCTCCGTCCAAGAAACGTCGGCGGCCAGCAAGGGAAACAGCATGGTGATTGCCAAACGAGCCAGCTCCCGAATCACCTCATCCAACTGGGCAGCCTGGGTGGCAGGCCGTCGCCCCACAACCACCCCTGCCGCCACAGAAGCAGGCAAGCCCGATTCCGGCAACAACCACTCACAAGCGCCGAACATCAGGAACAGAACACCCAAGGTGATCTGCAGACGCAGGCCCACGGAGGGATCAGGGCGCAAACGCCGCAATCCTTCCGACAACAGCCAACCGGCCGCAACGCCAATCACCACACCGCCCCCAAGCCTGGCCAGAAGGCCGTAAGCCAACTCACGCCAACCATGCAGGTTGCCAAGCAGCAATTCCAGCAAGAGCAGCGCCAGAACTGCTCCCACGGGCTCCAGCACCAGACCTTCCGCTTCAAGAACATCGCCAAGGGGTGCGGCAAGGCGAATCTGCTGAATCAGTGGAGTCACCACCGTCGGACCAGTGGCCAGAACAATGGCGCTGTAAACCGCTGCCACCGACCAGTTCAGCCCGGCAAGCCAATGGGCTGCGCACAATCCACCCCCTAATGACAGCACCAGCCGCACAACCGAAATGCGCAACACGGTGGCCTTGATGGTGTCTCCTGGGAGGCGCAAATTCAGCCCACCATCAAACAGCACCAGGCTCACCAGAAGCCCCACCACGGTTCCCAGACCTTGGCCCAGATCAAGCGGTTCGACCAAACCCAGGCCAGATCGACCGATGAGCAAGCCAGAGAGAAGAAGCAACACCACCCCCGGCAAACCGGAAAGGGCTGCCAGAAGTCGGGCTGAGGCACCTGCAAATACGGTGACCCCCCAGAGCAAACCCAGTCGCTCAGGCGTCATCGATGGAGGTGAATTGGGGCTCTACACGAAGCCCGATGACCGCATCCGGACGCACCACCAGATACTCGCCCTCGAGCTCGCCCAAGGGAACATTGACAAATCCACCATTGACTCCTGCATTCACGAGCCCCTGATACCACTGCTGGAACTGTTCGAGCGTGGGGAAGTGCACCAGCTCAGTTTGCCCCCCGCTCAAATGCAGAGAAACGGAGTAACGGCGTGGGGTGCGAGTCATGGACGAACCGTAATAGCCGAAACCATGGCCTCAGGATGACCAATCTCCGCCTGCTCCGCCGCGGGCCATGGTTGTTGCTGGGTATTCCCTGGCAAATAAAGGGGATGACGGGGATGGCCGGCACGGGTGATGCCAAGGCAGAACACCGGGGCTCCTCCAGACCGACGGCGGCGATCTTGGACCGTCTCCAGGTGGGCCAAAAACCACTGATCTTGTCCCCTTAGACCACCATTGGAGCCCCAGCCGAGCCAAAGATCCCAGTGGGCGCGTTTTGACCACTGGTGGATCCAGTGCCTCAACACTGCGTCATTGGCGGCTCCCTTTGGTCTGTGATGACGACGCAGATGGGCAGGCGATGGAGTGACCAGAGCAAACAAATTGAGCACAACCAAACGTCCATACCCCCACTGACGAGCAAAGGCCACGAGTCTGCGCAGAGTGGGATCGTCACCCTGGGCATCGGCACTTGAGGGATTAAGGCCGCAAAAAATCAGCGTTCGGATCCTGTCTGGACTGCAGCCACGGCCAGCCGCAACAGCCCAATGACGCTCAAGTAACCAGCGATAACGAAGGCTACGGCTGAAAGAGGCAGCTCCCTTCTCAGACCTGAAGCAGGGCACGCGCCGCCTCGAGGATCCGGGCACTGGCCTGACCATCACCGAATGGATTCACCGCACGGGCCATGGTGTCGTAGGCCCGTGCGTCACTCAGCAAACGGTGCGCCTCAGCAGCAATCGTTTCCGCATCAGTCCCGACGAGTTTTGCGGTTCCAGCCTCCACCGCTTCAGGGCGCTCTGTGGTGCGACGCAACACCAAAACGGGCTTACCCAGGGCCGGGGCCTCTTCCTGCAATCCGCCGGAATCGGTGAGCAGCAACGTGCATCCCTTCATGGCCGCCACAAGCCGGTCGTAATCCAGGGGTTCCGTGAGCACAACCCTGGGATGGCTTCCGAGCAAAGCCTGAAGAGGCTCTCGAACCGTGGGGTTGCGATGCAATGGCAACAGCAACGCTGTATCAGGGTGCGCATTGAGCACCTTCAGCATTCCCTCGGCAATGCTCTCAAGCCGATCACCCCAGTTTTCCCGGCGATGAACCGTGGCCAAGATCACACGCTGGGTCTCCCAGTTGATCGCCACATCGTCGAGCTGGGGAGCCTTCTCCGCCATCCTGAGTAAGGCATCAATCACAGTGTTGCCAGTCACCATCACCTGGCCGACCACACCGGAAGCATGCAGGTTGCGTTCCGATTGCTGTGTCGGGGCAAAGTGAAGTTGAGCCACCTGAGAGATCAGACGGCGGTTGGCTTCTTCCGGGAAAGGGTCAAGGATGTTGTCAGTGCGTAACCCGGCCTCCACGTGACCCACCGGGATTTGTTCGTAGAACGCTGCCAGGGCAGCCGCAAAGGCTGTGGTGGTGTCACCCTGCACAAGCACCAGTGCTGGAGGGTAGGCCTGGAAGTCATCCCGCAATCCCTGCAGGGCAGCACAGGTGACATGCGTGAGGGTCTGACGCGGAGCCATCAGATCCAGATCGTGATCGGCCTTGAGGCCGAAGAGATTCATCACCTGCGCCACCATTTCACGATGCTGGCCTGTGAGCACCACACGGGTCTCTAACTGATGGCAGGTCTGAAATTCCTGAATCACCGGAGCCAGCTTGATCGCTTCAGGTCGAGTCCCAAGCACGATCGTCACCCTGGGCTTGCCAGCCATAGGTCTCTCAATGACAGTCCAACCTTAAGGCGCCTTGACCGCTTGCCAGATTGCCAACCCTGGCGAAGCTGAGGGAATCAGCACCTGCTGTCACCGTGACCACTCCGGTTTTTCCACCAGGGTTTCCGCCTCTCCCCCCAAGGGCCAAGACAGGGGGGGCCAACCCAGCACCCATGGAACTCACCAACGCAGAGCCTGCTGCGGAAGTGCTTCTGAACCGCATTCAGGCACCAACGGAAGAGCCAACAACCGTCTGGAGCTCTGACCCAAGCCCGACGCTCGAGGAGATCGTGCGGATTGCTCACCAAGAGAGGCATTCCGATGTGCACCTCGGGGTTGGCGAACAGCCGCGCTACCGAGCCCGGGGAGAGATGCAGACCACCCAATGGCCTGTCACCAGCCCAGAGGTTTTTCATGGCTGGCTTCAGGAAATTTTGAGTCCCCAACAGATTGACGCCTTCGGCACCCAAAAGGAATTTGATGGTTCCCATGCTTTCCCCTTTGTGCGGGTGCGGATCAACCTGCTCGACTCCCTGCGGGGACCGGCAATGGTGCTGCGTCTCATCCCCCAGACGATCCTGACCCTCGAGGAACTGCATCTGCCGGAGGTGCTGAAAGAGCTGTCGTCACGCCCGAAAGGTCTCGTGCTCGTCACCGGTCCGACCGGATCGGGGAAAAGCACCACCCTGGCCGCAATGATCGACTGGATCAACAGCCACCAGAGCCGCCACATCCTCACAATCGAGGACCCTGTGGAGTTTGTGCATGAAAGCCGTGAATCACTGATTCGCCATCGGGAGGTGGGACAACACACCCTCAAGTTCCACAACGCGCTGCGGGCGGCGTTGCGGGAGGACCCCGACGTAATCCTGGTGGGGGAGATCCGTGACCGAGAAACCCTCAGCACGGCCCTTGAGGCATCGCAGACCGGCCACCTCGTGTTCGGGACCCTGCACACCAATTCAGCGGTGAAAACCGTGGAGCGCGTCCTTGGGATGTATCCCCCTCAGGAGCAGGAGAGCGTGCGACGTGCTCTCTCCGAATCCCTGCTGGGGGTGATTGCCCAGGGACTCATCCGCACCACCGATGGCAAAAGAGCCGCGTATCACGACATCTTGATCAACACCGATGCCTGCAGGGATTACATCCAGCGCGGTGCCCTGGATGAGGTGGAGGAAATCATGGAACGCAGTGGATTCGATGGGATGGTGACCATCAACCAGTCGTTGCAGGAGCTGGTGGAAGCAGGGCGTGTCGATGGAGAGAACGCCATTGCCGTGAGCCTCAAACCCAATGAATTGGCCCAGGCTCTCCGAGGACGCAGTTAGCAGCTACGACAATCAGCCGCTCGCCAGGCGCACGATCAGCAGCACCGCCAGTCCAACGGAAAGGCCAAGCATCGCCAGGCGGCCATTCCAG
>JAYKIX010000078.1:0-6705 GCA_035286005.1 Synechococcus sp.
CGCTAGTTCCACGCTTCGAGAGGCGTGGAAGGACACCGTTGCCCATGTTCCGACTCTTCTTTTGACCTGGTTGGCTTCGGTTGTCGTGGCCGTGATCGGCGCGATTGTTTACTACGTCATTTTCTTCCTCTTTGCTGCCGCTGACGATGGCTCTGGGATTGGCGCTGGAATGGGGGCAGTCTTTGGGCAAATCAGTGGAATTCCGTTTTCGCTCTTGCAGAGTCTGATTGGTGTGATGTTCACGGCGATCCCCGCTGTTTACTACCAGCGTGGAGAGGTGGTGAGTATATCGGATGTCTTTTCAATCCTGATGGCTCGCATTGGTCGTTATCTCATCGCAGGGATTCTGTTCACGGTGGCGGCGACGCTCGGCATCGTTGTGTGTGTGTTGCCTGGTCTGATCGTGTTTGCGTCGATGCCGATTTATGTGAACAAAGTATTCACCTCTGATCAGGGCGTCTGGGACTGCTTCACCTCTTCCTTTGCGGCGGTCTATGGCTCGGATAGGGGTTGGGCGCTGGTGGGAATTCAGCTGCTTGCCTTCCTGCTCGCGTTTGTCACCTGTGGCTTCTGCCTTGTGGGCCTGATTATTTATGTGCCCGTGGTGACCTTCTTCATTCAGCTGTACGTGTCCCGCAGTGGCCTGGTGCGCTCATCCGCAGCGGTTTGACCTTCGCCTTGCATTGACAGCTCGGTGAATGCAACCCGTCCTGTTGTACAGGACGGGTTTTTTATGGGGACGGGAACCCTGGAAAACCGCGCATCTGGAGGCCATAGCTGAGGAGCAGCCTCAGCAGCCAGTAGCTGAACAATGCGGATGCAGCGATCAAGAACGGGGGGACTGATAGCCCTCTGGGGACCAGGCGTTTGCTGCGGATCGCGCTCACACTCCAGCTCACCAGGATCACTGCAGCGATGGGACCAAACACGTGGAGTTCACAGGACTGTGCGAGTCGTCCGGTGAGTGCTGCGGAGGTGGCGCGTGTGAGAAAGCATCCGGGGCAGGGGATGCCTGTGAGGGCAAGAAAAGGACAGCCCCATCCAGGTAGATGGGGCTGCAATCCTTTGAGCCAGAGATATCCGGTGAGGCTGGCAGGAAGCAGGTAACCAGCGTGGCGGAGGTTGCGCAGAAATCGGTCCATCCCGCCTCAGTTAGGTGCTGGAGCGTTAACGATCCACGGACCCCATGATCACGTCGATGGAGCCCAGGATGGCCATGATGTCGGCCACTTTGTGTCCCTTGAGGATGTGGGGAAGGATCTGAAGGTTGTTGCTGTCAGCAGCGCGGATTTTGAAGCGCCAGGGGGTCACATCGTTGTTGCCCTGGATGAACACACCGATCTCGCCTTTGCCTGACTCAAGGCGGGTGTAGAGCTCCCCATCCGGGATCTTGAAGGTGGGGGCCACTTTTTTGGCCACGTATTGATAGTCGAAGCCTGCAAACTCGCTCGTTTTGCCTTCGGCCATCCGCTTGGCCTCCAGGTTTTCCGTTGGCCCGCCAGGAATCATGTTGCAGGCCTGGCGCAGGATGCTCAGCGATTGGCGCATCTCTTCAATGCGCACGCGATAGCGGGCAAAGCAGTCGCCTTCTTTTTCCCAGGCGACCTTCCAGTCGAAGTCGTCGTAGCACTCGTAGTGGTCGACTTTGCGGAGATCCCAGGGCACTCCGGAGGCACGAAGCATCGGCCCCGACAAGCTCCAGTTGATGGCTTCATCGCGGGTGATCGTGCCCAGTCCTTCGATGCGGCGACGGAAGATCGGGTTGTTGGTGATCAGCTTTTCGTATTCATCAATCTTGGGCCCAAACCAGTCGCAGAAATCGCGGCACTTTTCCAGCCAGCCGTAGGGAAGATCGGCAGCGACGCCTCCGATTCGGAAGTAATTGTTGTTGATCAGGCGCTGACCGGTGGCCGCTTCCCAGAGGTCATAGATCATCTCCCGCTCGCGGAAGATGTAGAAGAACGGCGTTTGTGCGCCCACGTCGGCAAGGAAAGGGCCAAGCCAGAGCAGGTGGTTGGCGATGCGGTTCAGCTCCAGCATCAACACGCGGATGTAGCTGGCACGCTTGGGCACGGGGATGTCGGCCAGCCGTTCCGGGGCGTTCACCACAATCGCCTCGTAGAACATGCCGGCCGCATAGTCCATGCGGCTCACATAGGGCACAAACATCACGTTCGTGCGGTTCTCGGCAATCTTCTCCATGCCGCGGTGCAGATAGCCGATCACCGGCTCGCAATCCACCACGTCTTCCCCGTCAAGAGTCACCACCAGCCGCAGCACCCCGTGCATCGAGGGGTGGTGGGGGCCGAAGTTGACCACCATCGGCTCCGTGCGCGTTTCCAGCTGCGTCATGGGGCCGTGGCAATGCAATCGCATCGGGATCTTAGGAAGGACCCATGCCCGATCAGCCACAGCCCCCCCAAGAAGGGTTCGTTCATGTGCCGGTGTTGGCGATGCCGCTCCTCAATGCGTTAGCCGCCAGCCCTGATGCCCCATGGCAAGACGGTGTCTGCATCGATGCCACCCTTGGCGGGGGAGGGCACAGCGCACTTTTGCTTGATCGTTACCCCGGTTTGCAGTTGATCGGTCTCGATCAGGACCCCACAGCCCGTGCCGCAGCTCAGCAAAGGCTGAGTCCCTATGGGGATCGGGCTCAGATTGTGGCCACGAACTTTGCCGACTACCGGCCTCATCAGCCCGTGGATTTGGTGCTCGCCGATCTGGGCGTCAGCAGTCCGCAGCTGGATGTGGCGTCTCGGGGCTTCAGCTTCCGTCTGGATGGCCCTCTCGACATGCGGATGAATCCAGGGGCAGGCGAAACGGCCGCTGAGTTGATCGAACGCTTGGAGGAAGCGGAGCTGGCCGATCTGATCTATGCGTATGGGGAGGAACGCTTGTCGCGTCGGATCGCTCGGCGGATCAAGGCCGATTTGGAAGCGCAAGGCGCCTATTCCGGCACGGCCGCCCTCGCTTATGCCGTGGCGGGTTGCTATCCCCCGAAGGCACGACGGGGGCGTATTCATCCGGCTACTCGCACCTTTCAGGCGTTGCGTATCGCTGTGAACGATGAGCTTGGGGTGTTGGATCGTTTGCTGGAACAGGCTCCGGATTGGCTCAGGCCAGGTGGTGTGCTGGCCGTCATCAGCTTCCATTCCCTCGAAGACCGGCGGGTGAAGACCGCTTTCCTCCAGGACGATCGGCTGCAGCGCATGACGCGAAAACCGTTGATCGCCGATGAGGCGGAGCAGCAAGTCAACCCCAGAAGCCGCAGCGCCAAACTGCGATTGGCGCGTCGTTGTGTCGAGTCCTGATGAGCGATTCACCAGAACAGTGCTCAGGTGGGCTGGCGCACTCCGTCCACGGCATGACCAATCACCGTGATCGCCTCTTGGATCTCCTGGGGAGTCGTGCTCTGGCCAAGGCTCAGGCGTAGTGAGGCATTGGCCTCGGCCCGACTGCGGCCAATCGCCTGCAGCACATGGGATGGTGCACCGGCGCTGCAAGCCGAGCCGCTGCTGCACATCAAGCGAGTCTTCAAGGCCCGCTGCAAGCCAAGGCCATTCACGCCCTGCACGGTGATATTGAGGTTGTGGGGGAGTCGAGGATCCAGAGCGCCATTCAGTTCCACACCAGCTATTTGCTGCTGTAACCCTCGCCAAAGCTGATTGCGCAGCGCCTGCAGGCGATCGCCGCGTTCCTTGAGATCGGCCATCGCCAGCTCAGCGGCCCGCGCCATGCCGATGATCAGCGGCACGGGCAAGGTGCCTGGGCGAAGCCCTTGCTCCTGTCCGCCACCAAATTGCAGCGGTCGGAGAGGCACCCCGTCATTCACCACCAGGGCGCCGACGCCCTTAGGGCCATACAGCTTGTGGGCACTGAGGCTGCACAGATCCACCTGAAGGGCCATGGGGCGAAATGGAACATGCCCGAAGGTTTGGGCTGCGTCGCTGTGCAGCCGTATCCCTCGCGCTCTGCACAGCGTTCCGATTTCTTCGATCGGTTGCAACACCCCGATTTCGTTGTTGGCGGCCATCACGCTGACCAACAACGTGTCGGGTTGGAGGGCTTCTTCCAGCGCCGCGGGATTCAGGAGGCCGTCGGCACCAGGGTTTAGCAGGGTGACCTGGAATCCTTCCCGCCGGAGTTGTTCTAAGGGGTCCAGAACGGCATGGTGCTCGGTGGTCATGCTGATCAGATGCCCCTTTCGGCCTGTCTGTTCGGCTAGGGCACGGGCATGGCCGAGCAAGGCCAGGTTGTTGGCTTCGGTGGCCCCGCTCGTGAAGATCACCTGCGTCGGATCCACATCCAGGCAGCTGGCGAGGCGCTCACGGGCATCGCTCACGGCGGCTGCCGCCTGGAGCCCAAGACGGTGCTGCCGGCTGGAAGGGTTGCCCCACTCGATGCTCCACCAGGGTTGCATCGCTTCCAGCACCGCCGGAGCGCACGGGGTGCTGGCCTGAAAGTCGAGGGCGATCGGTGGGCGTTGTTTGGTGGAGGGTTGGGCTGGGCTTGGCACCATGGGTTGAACTCAGCACCCGACGCGATGCAGGCCGCACAACGAGTCTTCAGTCTGGTTGGTCTCGCAGCCGGTGTGTTGTTCTCCCCCGCAGTGGGTGCCATCGACCGTGGTGACCTGCTGGATCAGATCAAGCGCATGCGCCCTGCCGATCTAAAAATCCTGGCGGTTCGCCCTGTGGCCGGCGGTACTTACACCCTGGGGATGTTTGAGATTGCCAAGGATTCTTCGGATCCGGATTTGCGTCGCTACAAGCTTTGGATGGAATATCCGGATGATCTGGTGGTGCCCACCGAGTCGGTGAGTTGCAGCACCATGAGCCCGATGCGGGTGACCAGGGATCAACAAGCCATTTATCTGCGACGCCTGAATCCGGGTGGGCATATCACCAAGGCCAATCGTGACGATCATCTGGTTTGGTGGGCTGCGTGCGTGCCTGATCAGGCCGGCATTGATCCGGCAACGCTGCAAGACAAAGCGCGCGAGTTGGGTTACCCCACCCTGTTGGTCGAGAGCACCGAAACCCTGCCGCTTCCGCCGCGATAGACACCACCCCTAAATTTTTGGAAGCTTGGTGAAGGCCATGACCACCACTCCTCCTGTGGATGCCGATCCCAATGGCGCGGATGAGCCATCCCGGCCTGCACCCAGGCTCCTGCTGGTCGATGACGAACCAGGTTTGCGTTCAGCCGTGCAGGCTTATCTCGAGGATGAAGGTTTTCAGGTGACCACGGCGGTGGATGGCCTGGATGGTTGGGAGAAGGCTCAGCAACACATGCCGGATCTGGTGATCAGCGACGTGATGATGCCGCGCTGCGACGGCTATGGCCTGCTCGAGAAGATGCGTGCCGATGAGCGTCTGGGCGGCACCCCGGTGATTTTCCTCACGGCGAAGGGGATGACCGCGGATCGAACCCAGGGATATTTGGCCGGGGTTGATGACTACATCCCTAAGCCATTTGATCCCGATGAGCTGGTGGCGAGGGTGCGCAATGTGGTGCGCCGCCAGGATCGCCTGTTAACGGAAGCTGCCCGCTTCGCTGATGCGGATGTGGGTCAGATGGCTCGTCAGATCAATGAAATTCGATCGATGCTGTCCGGGTCTCCTGAGGCTGCCGCCGCTGCTGATACCCCCCAGCTGAACTTCACCCCGCGAGAAGCGAGTGTGTTGCAGCTGGTGGCTGAAGGGCTGATGAACAAGGAAATTGCCCGTCAACTGGAGACATCGATTCGGAATGTGGAGAAGTATGTGAGCCGTTTGTTCATCAAAACGGGCACTTCCAGTCGCACTGAGTTGGTGCGATTTGCTCTGCAGCACCATCTCGTGGATTGATGGTGTTGCCGGCCTCCGCGACGCCTGAGGGCTGGAGACCGGCGGGGTTCAACCAAGGTTGGACGTATTGCGATCGGATCGGCTCTCGCGAGGCCGGTCAGCTGCTGACGGTGCTGATGAGCGAGCGCTATGCCCACTCCTCGGCGGGGCAATGGCAACAGCGGCTTGAGCAGGGCGAACTGAGGCGGAATGGCATCCCCTTGAGCGGGGATGTGCTGTTGGAGCGGGGCGACCGCATCAGTTGGCAGCGC
Organism: Synechococcus sp.; assembly: GCA_035286005.1. Taxonomy (GTDB): domain Bacteria; phylum Cyanobacteriota; class Cyanobacteriia; order PCC-6307; family Cyanobiaceae; genus Synechococcus_C. Next base: position 6,101 of record JAYKIX010000078.1, read on the forward strand.
CCGCCGTGGCGAGAGCCTGCGGTGCCGGATCAGTGGCAGGTGATTTGCGATGACGGAGACCTGCTGGTTCTCAATAAACCGTCGGGGCTTCCTGTGATGCCGGGTGGTGGCTTCCTTCAACACACCCTCTCGTCACTGCTCGAACAGCGAAGCCGGGCGAAGGATGAGGAGCAGACCCCCAAGCCGGTGCATCGCCTCGGTCGTTTTACTTCGGGGTTGCAGGTCTGTGCTCGGAGTCCACAGACGCGTGCTGTTCTCTCCCGTGCTTTCACCCCTGAAGGGGGGTGTTCCAAGCTTTATCAGGCCTGGAGCCAACGGGTGGAGGGGTTGGAGCCGGGGCGTCCCCTGGTGGTTCAGAGCGATGTCGTGGAACGCTCCCATCCATTGTTGGGGTGGATTTGGGGTCCTGAACCCCCAGGGGATGAGCCCGTGCGAAGGCGACTGAAGGCCCACTCGGAGCTGAAGCTTTTGGAGCGCCATGCCCATGGAGATCTCCTCCAGGTGGCAATCACCACAGGGCGGCCCCACCAGATCCGCATCCATCTCGCCCAGTTGGGTAGCCCCCTGCTGGGGGACCCCCTCTATGCGGCTGACCTCGGACTTCA
>JAYKIX010000079.1:0-3277 GCA_035286005.1 Synechococcus sp.
AGATTTGGACGTACAAATTCAAAAGCGGATTCGTCGTCAAGCGTTTTATTGCAGCAGACTTCTCCTTTGAAATGGCAAAGCATCCCAAATACTTAGACTGGAGTAGTGCGAAATGGTACGTCTCAAACCCGCGCACAAATGAATGTTCTCTCAATTACAAAGACCCAATCACAGAGGAGGTTTATCCGATTCTCACGACATGGTGCGGGGATTAAACTCCACTATTGGTTAGAAACACTCTGCATGTACGCTCGACAACCAATGAAGCAGAATGCTCTAGGCTTAGTTGTTGCATGTGGAAGTCTCCTTGTACATCCTTTCACCCATGCTCAACCACTCTACCAGTATGTGGGTGAGTTTTATGGCACACAATGGTCGGCTGCGCCTTATGCGGGAGACTCTCCTGGACCTGGAATCTTGACCTTTCAACTTCGTGGAGTTGCCAATGATGGCAATGTTTCTACTGGTCCCCTATTTATAAAGTGTCGACAGCAGACTTATTCTGAGTATTATGAAAAATACCAAAAAATTCTAAAAGGCCCCAATCTGGTTTGGTCTCTTTATCAAAAGTATTGTTAGCAATATATTGTTTACCTCTTCCCCGCTACAGCGCTGTCTGCATCACCTGCCAGCACTTCCGCTATGAGGTCGGCAGGCACTGCGTGACGGTGCTGACCTGTCCGATACATCAGGGCCTGATTCCTCAGGGGGGGGGCACCTGATCAAGAGGTGCTCAGTGGGTGGCCTCGGAGGGAGGTGGCGGTTGGGTGGTGTCCTGAGGCGAAGTAACACCGCTTTGCTTACGGGGCAATTATTTGTTCCGCAAGGAGTTTGAGGGAATGACCTCGACCTGAACGTAAGTACTACCCAGCTCAGCACTTGGATTTACGTCCGACTTCTCCGTAAGCGTTGATCCTCAACCCACGAAACCTCTGCACTGCAGCGTATTTACCTTTACGTCGTGTAGTCGGCGTTAATGCGCACATACTGATCAGACAAATCGCAACCCCAGGCCTTCGCCTGCGCCGAACCAGCACCGATCGCCAGGCGAATCTGAACACAATCGTTTTGTAGATAAGCCCCCTGAACACAAGCCTGCAGATAATCCGATGCAGCCTGCCGATCAAAGGCCATGGGCTCACCTCCTGCCATCAATTGATGGGGGCCAAGCCAAAGCGCAACGGCGGCCGGATCAAAGCTGACGCCGGATCGACCCGCTGCGGCCACAATCCGGCCCCAATTCGGATCGCATCCATGCACCGCTGTCTTCACCAGAGAAGACCCACACACCGTGCGTGCAATGCAAAGAGCATCCGCTTCGTTGCCAGCACCCTCCACCTGCAGCTCTATCAAACACGTGGCCCCTTCCCCATCGCGCGCGATGGCACGGGCCAGATGCTGGGCCACCAGAGTGACGCCTTGCTCTAAGGCTTCCAACTGATCGGCAGGCAAAGCGTCGCCCGCCGCAAACGCCAGAAATGTGTCATTGGTGCTGGTGTCGCCATCCACCGTGATGGCGTTGAAGGAACGGGCCACGGCCCGATGCACGATGGCCTGCCAAACGTGGGCAGGCACTCCGGCATCGCAGGTGAGGTAGCCGAGCATCGTGGCCATGTTCGGATGAATCATTCCTGAACCCTTAGCCATGCCGCCGATGCGCACACGCTGGCCAGCCAGCTCCGCTTCCAGAGCGATCTGCTTCTCCACCAAATCGGTGGTGAGAATCGCTCGGGCGGCCGCATCCCCGCCATCGCCAGCCAGAGCCGACACCAGAGGATCCACGGCAGCCAGAAAGGTGTCCATCGCGATCGGAACACCGATCACCCCGGTGGAGCAGATCAACACCTGATCTGCATCCAACCCCAAACGATCAGCCACAGCCTGCGTCGCCCTCAGGCTGTCGATCCATCCGCGATCACCGGTGCAAGCATTCGCCTGCCCAGAGTTGGTCACCACTGCCCGGGCCTGGCCAGATCCCTCGCGCAAGCGCTCCGAGCAGAGATCCACGCAAGCGGCACGCACCACTGAAGTGGTGAAGGTGCCTGCACACACCGCCCCATGGGGCGCCAGCAGGAGGGAAAGATCTGGCTTCCCCGATGCCTTCAACCCAGCCGTGATCCCAGAGGCCTGAAAACCAGTGGGGGCGGTGATGCCCCCAGGGATAGACGACCAGCGAGCGGATGAGCCCATGGGAGCGGTTGCCAAGGCGAGTCAATGGCTTCTTTCTAAGTGGCCAAGGGGAAGGCGAGAATGATCTGAAGCAAGAAGGATCGATGAGCGGAGCAGGGGCAACGCCGCACACACGCTGGAGAGGCCAACAACGCCGCATCGGGCTCACTGGCGGCATTGCCACGGGCAAAAGCAGCGTGGGGCACTGGCTGGCAGAACACGGCATCCCCGTGCTCGACGCGGATCACTACGCCCGTGAAGCACTCGCCCCTGGGAGCCCGGGCAGCATCGCCGTTCTGGCCCGTTACGGGCCAAGGGTTGGTGCCACAACGTGCCCCACGGAGATCAACCGAAAAGCCCTCGCACAGGTCGTGTTCAACGATGCACAGGAACGGCAATGGCTGGAATCCCTGGTGCATCCGCAAGTGCGTAGCAGCTTCGAAGCCGCGCTCCAACGCAACGCCAAGGAGCCGGTGGTGGTGCTGATGATTCCTCTGCTGTTCGAAACCGGCCTCGAGGTTCTGTGCAGCGAAATCTGGGTCATCGCCTGCAGCACTCAGCAGCAAACGGAGCGCCTGATGGCCAGGGAACAACTGAACACCGAGGAGGCAGCACAGCGCATTCAGGCCCAATGGAGCCTGGAACGCAAAACAGCGTTGGCGGATGAAGTGATTGATAACAACGGAGCGCCGGGAGCTTGGCAGCAGCAAGTGGCCTCACTGCTGTGACAACCACGTTGTCGGCATAGCTCACACGCAGTGGCCGCCCAACAGCCGAGAATCAAAACAAGAGCTCTAAAGACCTCGATCCATGAGCATCACCCGCGCCGCCCTCGCCCTGGCCATCGGCTGCCTCTCCCTTCCTGCATCAGCGCAAGCCAGCAACGACGTGTTGTGCAGCCAACAGCCCTGCGCCGCAGAAACCCTGCTGGCTCAGGCCGGGGGATCGGCCGACCCCCTGGCCATCAAACGCGCCATCAATCTGGCCCGCAACACCGCGATCACCATGTATGGAGGTCTCGGTCGTTATCGACCTGCCAAGTGCATGTTCGCAAGCGTGGTTGACAACCCCTGCATCACCAGCAGCAACGCATCCGGATTCACCTTCA
>JAYKIX010000080.1:0-4033 GCA_035286005.1 Synechococcus sp.
TCCATTCTCGGCGCTGAGCCGCCGCACTGCTGTGGTTCGCGGGGCTTGGCAGACTCAGGTCAGCTGCAAAGGGTCCGTGCTGCTGTTGGCATCGGCATCACCAGCCCGTCGCCGTTTGCTCGAGCAGGCGGGCCTTTCCCATCGCGTGATGGTGAGCGGCGTGGATGAAGAGACACTTAGCGCCGCTGATCCCAAGGTGTTGGTGCAGCTCTTGGCCCAGGCCAAGGCATCCGCTGTAAGGGAACGCCTCGATCACGATTCAGATGCTCGGGACGTGCAGGCCGTGCTCGGTTGTGACTCGGTGCTGGCCTTTGACGGTGAGGTGTTTGGCAAGCCAGCCGATGCGGCTGAGGCTGTGGCCCGTTGGCAGCGCATGCGCGGGCATTGGGGGGACTTGCATACCGGCCATTGCTTGCTGCCTGGCCCGGCTGCAGGGCCTGAGGCGATGGATCGCTGCATCACCGTCACCACCCGGGTGCTGTTTGCCGACCTATCGGACGCCGAAATCGAGGCCTACGTCTCCACTGGGGAGCCGTTGCAGTGCGCCGGTGGTTTTGCCCTGGAAGGGCGCGGCGGGAGCTGCGTGGAACGCCTCGATGGCTGCTATTCCAATGTGATTGGCCTCAGCCTGCCCCTGTTGCGCCGCTGGATCGGCGGGAGTTGATGTCGTTCTCAGGTCGCCCGTTAACGCCTGAGTGGCGCGATTGGTTGGAACTCAATCGGGCTAGAGGTTGCGATTGCGCAGAGCTCAGCCGCAGAGCGGCCGCTCAGGGATTTGATTCGCTTGAGATCGCACGCCTGTTGGAGGGCTCACCCCAGGGTCAGCCCCACGATGTCTGGAATCGTCCACCATTCATTCAGCCGTCGCATCGCCCGCGGGCCTGGCGGTTGGACACCCCCTTGGCCCAGGTGTACGAAATCCCGGCGTTTCTCACCTGCGCGGATTGTGATGCGGTCATCACGGCCATTGATCGGGGGCTGGTGCCGTCAACCGTCACGACCGGTCCGGATGATTACCGCACAAGCCGCACCTGCCATCTCAATGATGTGGATGCCCCATTGGCTGCCGGTCTGGATGCACGCCTGGCCGCCCTCTTTGCAGTGCCATTGGAGTTGGCAGAACCACTGCAGGGACAGCGCTACGACCCTGGTCAATATTTCCGGGCTCACACCGACTGGTTCAGCCCAGGCACGAAGGAGTTTGCGGAGCACACGGTGGTTGGTGGGCAACGCACCTGGACGGTGATGATCTATCTGAACACGGTGGTCTCCGGTGGCGAGACGATGTTCCCCCACTTGGAGCGCGCGTTCACCCCTGTAGGAGGTACAGCCTTGGCCTGGAACAATCTGCTCCCTGATGGCAGTCCCAATCCCCATACCCTGCATGAGGCAATGCCAGTGAAACAGGGTGTGAAATACGTGATCACGAAGTGGTTTCGTGAGCGGTCTGGCCGCTGATGGAGAGCGTTCAGAGCCGATGCTCCTGAGAGTGTTTGTTTTGTCACTCTGAATCTGGAGTTGTGGCTTCGAAGCTTGGATTCCGGCTTATTTTGAGTTAGGAATTGGTGAGCAGACTCCTTGGTTCGGCAGGTCGCTAGAGGACTTTTACCGGCGATGGTTGCTGCGAGTTCGATCGGTGTGCTGGTGTTGATGGATGTGCCCGTGGTCTTCGGGCAACCATCGGGTTCCGTGGAGCGCCGGTTTCAAGATCAGCGGTTGCGGGATCAACGGCTTGAGCTGGAAGGGCAACAGAGGCGTGATGGCGAGGAGCGTTATCTGACCCCAGTGGGTGAGCCTGCGGTTGCTCCCGTTGGCGAGGGGGGCGCAGCGGGCGATGAGGTGCTGCGGGAGGTGGAACTTCAGGGCAGTGGCGCACTTTCACCTGGCGTCCTCCGGGATCTCAAGCAGCGGTTTGTGGGACAACCGCTCACCGATCTCCTGTTGCAGGACTTACGCCAGGCCGTGGTCCTCGCCTACGACCGTCAGAAAATCTTGGCTGTCGTGGCCGCTCCGCAGCGCATCGAGTCAGGGCGGGTGAACGTTCCAGTGTTGGAGGCCCGTCTTGGTGGTGTGCAGGTTGAGGCCAATGCATCACCTGTGCGGAGCAACTGGGCCCGTGACACGGTGCTGGCATCGCTCAAATCTGGGAGCGTGATTCGACTTGACAAGCTCGAAAGTGCATTGATCAAGCTCAATGATTTGAGCGGTTTGCGGGCTAGCGGCACCCTGAAGCCGGGGTCTCAATCCGGCAGCTCGGATGTGGTCCTCACCCTGGAGCCTGCCAAGCGCTACAACGCCACCTTCAACCTCAACAATGAGCTCAGTCAATACACCGGTGCGGTGCAGGTGGAGGGTGTGGCCATGGCTGGCTCCTGGGCGGGGTTGGGGGATCTCTGGAGCTTGAATGCGGCGCTCGGTGGAGACGAAACCGGCTATGGGGTCAGGCGTCTGATGGCTTCGCTGGAACTGCCCATCACGCCGGATGGTTTGCGCCTGTTGGGGTCGTTTGGATGGAGTGACTATCGATTGCTCAAGGAGTTGGCTCCAGACGATCTGGTGGGATCCACGCGCTCGTTCAACGTGGGTCTGCGGCAGCCGCTCTGGCGCAGACCGCAAACATCGGTGTTTGGCCAGCTTGGCTACGACCAATACCGTGCCCAAGACTTTGTGCAGGGCAGCGAATACTCCGATCGGGTGAACCATGCGCTGCGGGCCATGGCCATGGTCACCCACCAGGACGATTTTCTGGGCAACAGCCTCAACAGTGTGGTGTTGATTGGATCGGTTGGTGAGCTCGATAAGAGTGCCAATGCCTTTGAAAAAGCTGTGGATGAGGCTTACGCGAACACCGCTGGCACGTGGTCGAAGCTGCAGTTGATTGCTTCGAGGATGCAGATGTTCAAAGACTCTCCCTATTCAGTGGAGATGTTCTTCCAGGCGCAGAAGGCGTTTGACAACCTCGGATCGGGAGAAAAATTTTCGTTGGGGTGGCCCAATGGTGTGCGCGCCTATCCCCCTGGGGAGGCCGCTGGTGATTCGGGCGCATCGTTGCAACTGACCTTGCGCCGAACATTGGGTACTCAATGGATGGTGCGGGCCTTTGTGGATGGTGCCTATGTGTGGCGTTGGACCGAATGGTTTGAAGGCCAGCAAGATCCAGGATCTTTTGGCCTTTGGGGCCCTGGGGTGGGGCTCGACTACGGGGAATACGGCAAAGCGATGCTGTCGGTGAACGTGGGCTTCCCGATCGGGGAGAACCGCAACTTGTCCACCGGTGATGACGCCGATGGTCTGAATCCCTCGGTTCGGGTGTGGTTGTCCGGGAAGGTGTGGCTGTGATGAAACGGACGTTGAACCAAGGGTTGGAACGACTGGGCTTTACAGCACTGCTGGGGTTGTCTGTGCTGCAGGTGGGCCGCCCGGTGCAGGCCCTGCCGGAGTACGCGGGTCAGGGAAGTGTTGGCGTGTCAGGTCTTGTGGATGGAGCCAACCGTGAGATTCATGTGAATAGCCAGCGGGCCTTCGTGCGTTGGCAGCGTTTCAATGTGGAAGCTGGAGAAACCTTCCGAATCAAGGGCAACGCCAGTCAGACGCTTCTGAACCTGGTGACGGGATCCGACCCGTCTCGAATTGCGGGGATGGTGGATTCAGGAGCCCGATTCATCCTGGCCAATCCCAACGGCATCTCGGTGCTGAAAGGGGGGCAGATTCTGGCGCCATCCGTGCGGCTCACCACGGCGCGGTTTGATCCTCAGCAGTGGATCAAGGGCCAGAGCGATAGCGCTGGTGTGATCAGTGCGAGTGGTTATCTCAGCTTTGATCCTGGTTCAGCCATCAATGTGGAGGGAACGATTCACGCCAAGGCGGATACCAATGGCGTCGGTGGATCGATCCAGTTGTTGGCCGATCAGGTCAACCTTGGATCGTCCGCCGTTCTCAATGCCACCGGTCCCAAGGGCGGTGGCGAGATTTTGGTGGGGGGCAGTTGGCAAAACAGTCAGCCTGAACTTGGCCAAGCGACTGAAGTGTCGAT
>JAYKIX010000081.1:0-8079 GCA_035286005.1 Synechococcus sp.
TCGGAATCCAGGGCCAGGGTTTTCGGAATGAGCGCCAGTGCCAAATAGAGGGTGCCTGATTGATCTCCCGCAACATCAAAAGCAACAGGTAGCTCTCCATCAACAACATCAAAGGCGAAAGCATCACCAAAGCGATGATCTGAACAATCCCGATCAAGGGTCTGCCGCCCTGCAAAACAAAGATGGTGATCCCATGGGCCTGACTCCACTGCATTGGAAGCATCTGCAACGTGGCCACAGCAGAAGCAGCGCTCGTGTAAAGCACCAAACAGCGAGCCGATTTCTCGAACAACGCCCGACCGATTTTCATTTGCATCGCATCAAGAATTCTTATTATAATTAAGAAAAAGCATAGATTCGACGTTATTACCATCAATCAATCGAACAAGAGGATTCAATGAAATCTAGAAAAGATTCGCAGAAACTCAGAAAGAAAGGCGAGTCTCCAGTCCGAGCGTGACGATGTCTCGCATATCAGTTCTCATGTTGGGCTGAACAGTCCAAAATAAAACAGGCTTGACAAAGAACCATGGCGTAATTTCCATGCTGTAACCCATCTCGACGATGCTTTGAGAATTGCCAACTTTGCATCGATACCAACTGCGACATTGCTCCGAGAACATATTGGTTCTCCGAGCACCCCAACTGGGCCACATGGTACCAATCCCAAGATAAACAATATCGCGATCTCGGCCGAAAACACCTTCATATGCAGCACCAAACGATGCTGTTCGGTTTAGAGACCCCTTGGTATCCCATGGAGAATACTGGCCCTTTGCAAAAATCGTTAATCCGCGATTAAAACTTCCAGGCTCTCGATATACCATAGCCTCAAAAGTAGCCCAGTATTGGGAATTGCCCCAATACTTTTTACGCTCATCTCCCGTCAACTGAAAAGATTTATGATTGATATCATAATAGGCATCAAGAGCATAGCCGGAATGATATTGACCACCCAAACGGAAGAACCAGGGCTTTCCATCATCTTTTGAATTGTAACTATACGTGCCACCACGCCATGTGGCCTCATAAAAATACTCAAATCCGTAAATATCATCCCAATATTGATTAAAACCACGTCTGTTATCAACACCACCAGTTGGATCCCAATACCCTTTGGCCATCATGGCCTTCAGCGTTAACTGGTCACCGACATTATATGCCACCGAAATTCCAGGGGGCGCAGTACGAATAATCGGACCATTACCAGTTAATGGCATGATTCCAATGCTACCAGGCTCATCAAAAGGCCATGAACTGAACAGACCAGCAACAATTGACTTATCGAAGGTAATCCATGGGTTGATCGCTCCGATACGAACATAGTTCAGATTATTTTTTCCCCAAGCCTGCTGAGCCCAATACTCAAAAATGCGTGGGCCCTGCATGCTTGAGTTCGTGCTTCTACTACGTCCCACATCGGTATAAAAATAACCTTGATACATTCTTGTACCAAGTAGCTGATTGTTTAAGGTATTACCAGTGGTATAAAGAGGCCCATGATTAAATGCATAGGGCCAAGTAAATGAAGCATGAATTTGCCCACCCTTCCATGTGCTGCTTACAAGTCTGGAATAGAGGTCAATTCCTAAAACAGGAAGAGTTTGAGCCTGCCAGCTCTCCCAAGGCGGTTGAATACCTTTGGTCTGTGGGTGCGTAGCGGTATTGCTTTGAAGATCAGCACCCCAGTCAAACGCAACACACCCATAAATATCAACACCCTTCTTGAAAAGAGCCTCTCTTGAAGCAGAAGAAAAAGCTGATCTTTGGATGGTGAGCCGTACAAAGGACGCTTGATATGTTCAGGCCGCATATAAGAGTCAAGACGCCTGGGTGTCGCAGGAACCTTGAGGTGTCGAAAAACATCACAATGCTTCTGATGACTAAACTCAAAGGGGTTACGTGTTGCGGGCAGATCTAGATTAAAAGGATTACCGTCATGAACATATTCCCTGTCCTCTGTATAGGCCAAGTGAGTCTCAATTTCAGATAGGTCGCCAACAACCTTATCGAACTCAAATGAATCCTCCAGAGTTAACTCTTGAACCTGACCGTCTTGGTCTGACCCACTCTTATCAGCGGAAACCATTTCAGCTCCTAGCTGAAAAAAATTCTCTTCATTAGCAGCTGCAAGCAGGCTCGGTGAGTTCAATCCAAATCGAAGCTCACCTTCAAGAAGCTGATCATTCTTCAAGGAATCAGCAAACGTTGGTGCCGGAGAGAGCAACGACAGCCAAAGACCGCAAGAAAAAAGAGAAAGATAATTACTCAAAGGACGAGACATTTACCCAAGGCACAACCATGACTGCCGAAAGTTAAGTGCGATCTGATGAAAAGCAGCTTTTTGTTGACCTTCGCAACACAAACAACTTCTGAACCTGAACAGGTAGGTCATTTAGGAGAACAATTCTCTCAAGAAATCAGCATGAAAAAACCGACTCATCTCAAACCACACATCACGATTGTTACCTTCCAGAGCAGGGGCAAGACGTTTGCCACAACAAGAGTGAGGATGAAGAGTGGCCAGCGCTCATGCGGCGTTCCAGCAAGGGACCTCCGCTAGGAAACGGCATAGCAAGCTCACTCTGCTGAAAGACCCATGACCTACTTCACCTGGCGTGAATCCGGACTCACCACTGATTGCGCCAGCCTTGAAGCGATGGCTGCCCGTTTTGAGGAATCAGCCAGCCTGATGCGCCGCATGGCCAAGGAAGGGTTTCAGATGGAAAGGCGTGGCGGCAAACAGCGCATCACCCATCCCAATCCATCCATTTTCGAAGCCTGGGGATTTGTCAGTGAAGAATCCCCTGTGCGACAGCTCACCTTGATCCCCGAGCTCACCGACTAACCCTCGCAAGAGGCCTGGCATCACATACAGCCATCACTCTCGACGAATCGCGCCAACAATCCACACCACTAAAAAGGCCAACGAGGAAAGGCCCAGATAGATCAGGGCCCATTTCTGCAGCGTGGCGATCTCCCAACCAAACAACAGTCCATTGGCAGCATCACCGGCTGTGGAGAAAGCGAGAAGCGGAGCCATGGCCAGCGAAGCGCGAAGATCGCACCATGTTGATGCCTGGCCGTCCATGACCGTGTTCCCCAAAACCGTGATGCTGCTGGGAAGCGGCGAACTGGGCAAAGAAGTGGTGATCGCCGCCCAGCGCCTGGGATGCCGAGTGATCGCCTGTGACCGCTATGCGGAGGCTCCAGCCATGCAAGTGGCTGATCAGGCGGAGGTTTTTCCCATGACCGACCCAGGAAAACTCCAGCAGGTGGTGCGGCGCCACAAGCCCGATGTGGTGATCCCAGAGATCGAGGCCCTGGCCGTGGACGCTTTGCAGGCCCTGGAAGACGACGGCATCCAGGTGATCCCCACGGCCCGGGCGACGGCCGTGACCATGAACCGCGACCGCATTCGTGATCTGGCGGCCGATGAACTGGGCCTACGCACCGCCCGTTTTGCCTACGCCACCAACCTGGAAGAGCTCAAGGCCGCAGCCGCCCCCCTTGGCTTTCCCGTCGTGGTGAAGCCGGTCATGAGCTCTTCCGGCAAAGGCCAAAGCGTGGTGAACAGCGCTGAAGAACTCGAAGCCGCCTGGAACACAGCCGTCTCTGGCGCTCGCGGCAGCGGCGAACGCGTGATCGTGGAGGAATTCCTTCTCTTCGAACTGGAAATCACCCTGCTGACAATCCGTCAGGCCGATGGCACCACCTTGTTCTGCCCTCCCATTGGCCATCAACAGACCGGTGGCGATTACCAGTGCAGCTGGCAACCCGCTGCCCTCACTGCCCAACAACTAGCCCAAGCCCAGACCATGGCCCGCACTGTCACCGACAACCTCGGCGGCGTTGGTCTGTTTGGCGTGGAGTTCTTCCTCTGCGGCGACGAGGTGGTGTTTTCCGAGTTATCCCCCCGCCCCCATGACACCGGCCTGGTGACCCTGGCCAGCCAAAACCTGGGCGAATTTGAGCTGCATCTGCGGGCAGTGCTGGGACTGCCAATTCCAGTGATCCGCTGCGAACAACCCTCGGCAAGCCGGGTGATCCTGGCCTCCAAGCACCTAGACGCCGTGCAGTTCAGTGGCCTGGCCGATGCCCTGCGTGAACCCGACTGTCAGGTATTGCTATTCGGCAAACCCAACGCACGCCCAGGTCGGCGCATGGGCGTGGCCCTTGCCCGTGGGACAGACGTCGAGGATGCACAAGCGAAAGCCGACCGTGCCGCGGCCTGCATTCAGGTGCAGGCCGGCTGATGCCTGCTTAGCGGCGGGTCAGGAAGCGGTAGTGCTGGAGGCCCTCCAGCACCCCCGACATGGACTGGCGACTCGCAAAGAAAACGCGAGGCTGATGACGAAAGCTATCGAGGCTGGGGTCGTGCTCCGCCAGCACCACGGTGGCCGGCAGACCCCGCACGAGCTCGCCATCCCCCTGTTCACTGGCCACCACCAGAATCTGTTCCAGCGGTAGGCCCCAGCGCAGAGAGAGGTAGCGAATGGCTTCGCTGCGGGAAGCCCGAAGCGGCACCACGTCCAGGAACCAGTGGCAACGAAGCGAGGGACGTGCTGCCTGATGGTGCAAGCGCAGACGCTGACGCACCAAAGGCAAAATCCCCTCGCCGGACTGTCGCAGCAGATAACTGATTTTGTAAGGAGCCTGATGGACGGGTTCCTGCAACTGCAGATGGGCACCCAGGCCCTGAAGGGCCTTCTCCACCTGACCTCGGTTCCAATCCACACCGATCCGGCGCGACCAGCCTGGATCAGGCTCTTGATTCGAGCCGTAAACGATTTCGGTGCCAGCCCGGGTGATCCAAACCCCAGGATCCGGCAAATGCAGATCGGCAAAACGTTGGCGTGCCGCCGCCAAGGAACGACCTGTGAGAATCCCCAGCCCACTGGGTTGACCCACCCAGGAGTCGCGCTCTAACCGCTGACGCAGGGCCACCAAGCCCTCGCCTTCAGGCTGGTCAAGGCATTGATCAAGATCAAGCAGCAACAGGCGATCCGCCAGGGGGCTTTGGGCCTTCCCAGGAGAAACAACGGTGCAAGCAGACTCCTTGGCCTTCAAGCTCTGCTCCATCAAGGCGAGATAGGAGCAGATGTGGGCGTCCCAGCTGAAATGGCGGCTCACGGCTTCAATGCCGTTATCACTCCAGCGATGCCAACGGGCCTGATCGGATCCAGCCCGCTCCAGACCATCCTCAAGAGCCTCGAGATCAGTCACATCAACGAGCAGCCCGTTGTCGCAGCGCGCCAAGATGTCGCGGGGCCCACCGTCATCGGTGGCAACCATGGGCAAACCGCAAGCTGCCGCCTCCAGCAAGGTGAGGCCAAAAGGCTCGGTGAGGGCCGGATTCACAAACAAGCCATGTCGTTTCGCTGCCCAGCGATAGATCGCGGGGATCTGATCGCGGCGATGCTGTTTCGGATAGGCCACCTGGCCGTAAAGGTCATAACGGTCCACCAGATCGAAGACCTGCTGGAAAACCTCCCGCTGTTGTTTCTCCAGTTGACGAGGATCCTCCCGGCATCCCAGCACCAACACCAGGTTGTGACGCTCCCGCAGCACAGGCGAACGTCCGAAAGCCTCCACCAGCGCTGGAATGTTTTTGCGACGCACGGCCCTTGAAATCGCCAGCAACGGGGGCCGCTCGGGATGGCGGAGAAAAGGCGTCAACAACGATTCCACCGCCTTCATTTCCGCAGCGCTCTGCTGGGGATAAAAACGACGGGCATCCACACCGGGGGGCACCACCTGAGCCCGATCGGCCTGAAAACGGCCATAGCGGGAATACTGCTCAGTGGCCTCCTGACGCGTGCTGGTGATGACCAAATCGGCATGGGCCAGCGCCAGCTCCTCTGCGTCAATGCGCCGAGTGATCGAAAAGGCGTCTTCGATCTGCTTGTGGTCACCTCCACTGGCGAGCAAACGGCGCAGCTTCTCTCGCCCAAGTGAGTGACCCGTGAACACAAGCGGAATGCCGAGCCGGCGACTCACCAACGCCCCCACGTAACCGGCATCGGCGTAATGGGCGTGGATCCAATCAGGTCGATGACGCGGATCTTGAAAACGCGCGACCAGTTGATCCGCTAATTCATCGAGATGGGGCCAAAGCTGTTCCTTGCGCAAATACCGCCGTGGCCCGAAGGGAATGCGCAAGATCGATGCGCCTGGGGCCAAGGGCTCTTCGGGGCAGGCATAGTCCTGCGACACCCGCCGATCTTGAATCAGACGAGTCACCACCTCCACCCGATCTACCTCAGACCGAGCCGCCAACCCTCTGGCCAACTCGAGCACGTAGAGAGTCTGACCACCGGTATCAGCATCCCGACCGAGCTCGAGATCGCGCGAACGGAAGAGGCCATGCAGATGCAGATGCAACAACCTGAATCCCACCTGTCACCCCCGTCGTTGAACTCCTCAGGCTCAATTGCCTTTCAAAACAGTTAGGGGGATCTTTTGACTGGAAACATGAAAACAATCTAAGAAATCAGATATCTATCAAAGCTTTTTGATCGAAAACAACAGTTATTGCAAAGGTTTTAAGGAATTGTGCCGATCACGAAGCCGGCAAAGCTTGCAAGGAAACGCAAACAAATTCAGGATTGCCAAAAGCACTGAAAAGGGCTCGAAAGAGTTAGCCGATGACTCCCATCAGAGCCGGGGTGTCACGTCTACCAAGGACAAATCCGCATTCCCCCAGTGGCCTGAGTCAAAGCGGTGCGTTGAAGGCAGCTTGAGCTGCTGGTTAATCCAGGCCTCGATCAGAGGAGCAAGCACCGGCACCCCCAATTGATCAGCGGGTGCACGCAGGTTGAAGTGCCCACCCCCATCCGCCAGCACCAGACGATGACCATTGGCCATGGGAGTCCCTTGCCGCAGCGGTGCAATCGCTTCAGGACCCGGCGGCACCACCCAATCACGGGTGCCGCTCACCAGCAACACCTTGGCCGTGAGCTTGGAGCCACTCCTGGAATCAAACAGCAAACTCAACGGCGGGCTCACGGCCACCGCCGCCTTGATGCGCGGGTCTGCCAATGAACTCCTCTCAGAGGCTTCCAACCAACTGCACTGGAGCATCCAGCTCAAATTGCGATCAGGATCGCGTGGGTTCTGACATCGCGTTCGCAATTGGGCAGAGGTGGTGGCCAGCCCTGCCAACTGAAGCGTTGTCGTTGCTCCCCAGGAATGGCCCACCATGGCCACCTCGCGTGTCTTCAAGCTGTTCCCTGGAAGAAGGATTCCAGCCTCCACAGCATCGAGCAACAGGCTCACATCAAGGGGGCGTAACCGCAGTTCTGCTGCTGAAGGAGGAGCCTGTTTTCCCCCCAGGAGAGCCTGCTGCTGATTGGCATCACTGCCCTGGTGCACCGGCATGAGCACGGTGTATCCACGCCCCGCAAGCCATTGGCCCCAACCCTCAAAGCTGGTGGGTTCATCCCAGAGACCGTGGGAAATCACCACCACACGGCCATTAGCACCAGACTTGGGTTGCAGCACCACCACCTGGAGAGGTTGACTGCGATGGCTCGCCGGCAGACTCTGCACCACGCGGCGCCATCCCAACCCCAGCTCCATCGACTGGGAAGCGGACGAGAAGGGCAGGGCCGCAGGCAACTGTTTGACCAGTTGCACTGCATCCTGTTGCTGCCTGGCCTGACGTTTGGCATAGAACAACAGCGCCTGCAGATCAATCGAAGCGGTCGTACCGGGCAGACGACGCAGCATGCCAAGAAGGTGGGGCTGACCATCGCGATAGGAAGCATTGAGGGCCTCTGAGAGGTTTCGACCACTGATCTCGGTATGAACGCCTTCAACCTTCACCAACGCCGAGGCCGCCAGAAGGATCTGCTCAAGCAAAGGATGACGAGCGGATTCCTGGAAAACCCCTGCCGTTTGACGAGGAAGCGGTTCCGTGAGGACCTGGCTCAGCACCTTGATCACCGCCCCGTTTCCGGCCCGATCAAGCTCCAAAAGATACGGATTGGCCTCTAACAGATCCTGAGCCGTCTCGGCCTGACCCAGTTCCAGCGTGATCTGTGATCTCAGAAGTGGTAGATCCGCCCGTAGGCGTTC
>JAYKIX010000082.1:0-4335 GCA_035286005.1 Synechococcus sp.
CCATCAGAGCCGCGCGCTTGGCCGCATAGCGCTCAACCATCTTCTTCCGCTTCACGTCGCGGGCGATCATCGACTTCTTGGCCATACAGGCGGTCGTTCTATGCGGACTAATCCACCACGATACCTGGTGACCTGTTCCCTGGTTCCTCAGCGGCCGATGAGCTGCTGCACCAGGGGGAGCTGGCTGGTGTCGCGCACGATGAGCACCACGCTCAAGCCCAGCAGAAGCAGCAGGCCTGATTGCATGACCGCCATTTGAAAACGTTCGGGTAAGGGCCTTCCCCGCACCGCTTCGGCCAGTAGCAGCACCAGCTGGCCGCCATCGAGGAGTGGAAGCGGCAGGGCATTGAGAACCGCGAGATTGATGGAGATCAGTGCGGTGAACAGCACGAGCCCCCCTCCGCCCTGGCTGCTGAGCTGGGCCCCCATTTCCACAATCTTCACGGGCCCGCTCACCTGTTGGGCTGTCTGACCGAAGTTGGTCACGAGTCCGCTGTAGCCAACCACCGTGTTCTGGATCAGGCTCACAAACTGTGTGGTCCCAAAAGTGATGGCCTCCAGAGGGTTGTCTGCTGGATGGAGATTGCTGCTGAGATTGGCCTGGAGTTGGGCTCCGATCCGACCTTGCCCATCACGGTCTGCTGGCCTGAGAGTCAGTTGGCGATCGCTGCTGTTGGCCCCGTTCCCCCGGGTTAGGAGCTGGAGGGTTTGTCCGGGTCCGGCTTGGATGCGGTCCACCAGGTTGCGCACCGCAGCCTGACCGCGCCCGAGTGGTTCGCCATTGATGCTGATGATCCGATCGCCGGCCTTGAGTCCAGCGATTGAGGCGGCCTCGCCTTGCTGAACCGAGACCACCATCACTCCAGGCTCCGGTGATGCGGGGATGCCCACGAAGGCTGATTGGCCGACCAGCACGGCCCAGGCCAACAGCAGATTGGCCAGCACTCCAGCGCTAATCACCAGCACCCGTTGGGGGATGGGACGGTTGCGCAGCAGATCCGGATCGTCGTCAGGGATGGTGCTGTCCTCGTCGTCATCCGGGAACGACACGAACCCTCCCAGCGGCAGCAGCCGCAGGGCATAGGTCACACCTTTGTGCTCGCGCTTGATCAGGGCAGGACCGAAGCCCACCGAGAACCCATTCACGTGAATGCCCTGTCCAACGGCGGCAAGGAAATGACCGGCTTCATGGATCACCACCAGCAAACCGAGTGCGAGCAGTGCAGCAAGAACGTTCACGCAGTCGCCTTCACGGTTGTCATTCTGGCTGGAGACGGTCGCAGCCGAAGTAGGGCACCAAGGCCGATGGAAGCACAACGCTGCCGTCGGCTTGCTGGCCGTTCTCCAGTAGGGCTGCCATGGTGCGGCCGATCGCCAGGCCGCTTCCGTTCAAGGTGTGCACCAGCCGGGTGCTCTTGCCTTCCTTGGTGCGGATCGACGAGCGACGCGCTTGAAAATCTCCGCACACACTGCAACTCGAGATTTCGCGATAGGCACCGGCTCCTGCAAGCCACACCTCCAGGTCATAGGTACGGGCGGCGGAGAAGCCGATGTCACCCGTGCAGAGATCAAGCACTCGATAAGGCAGTTCCAAGGCCTGGAGAACTGCCTCAGCGTCAGCCGTGATCTGAGCATGGGCTTCCTCGGACTGATCCGGATGGGCAAACCAGTAGAGCTCCACCTTGTTGAACTGGTGCAGGCGGATCAGTCCGCGGGTGTCACGTCCATAACTTCCTGCTTCGCGTCTGAAGCAGGGGCTATAAGCCACGTAACGAAGGGGGAGCTGGTCGGCTGGAATGATTTCGTCGCGATGCAACGAGGTGACCGGTACTTCGGCGGTGGGTGTCAGCCAGAGATCGTCTTCTGCGCATCGGAAGCTTTCCTCGGCGAACTTGGGCAGCTGGCCTGACCCCTGAAGGCTGGCACTATTCACCAAGACCGGCGGGAGAACCTCCTTGTAGCCCTTGCTGCAGTGCAGGTCGAGCATGAAGTTGATCAGGGCCCGCTCAAGCCTTGCTCCTTGCCCCATCAGGGTCACGAAGCGGCTCTGGGAAATCCGCACGGAGCGTTCGGTGTCCAGCAGCCCTAAGCGGTCGGCAATCTGCCAGTGCTCCTCGAGATCCGCGTCCTGTCGAGGGGTCCCCCAGCGCCGTACTTCCCGGTTGTCGTCTTCGCAACGTCCTTCCGGGCAATGGGGCGATGGAAGATTCGGGAAGGTGAGCAGTTGTTCTCTCAGTTTGGCGGAGAGTTGTTTCTCCTCCTCTTCAAGAACAGCCACCTGCTGCTTGATCTGGTTGCCTTGCCGGCGAAGAGTGGCCACCTCATCCCCTTTGGGATCAGCACCGCCTTTGATTTTCAGGCCGACTTCCTTGCCGATGCGGTTGCCATCGGCTTGGAGGGAGCTGCGTTTCTCTTCAAGATTGCGCTGCTGTTGGGCGATCAGCTGCAGACCCGTCAGGTCAACGTTCATCCCCCTGCGCCCGAGTTCACGGGCGATGAGATCAGGGTTGTCACGCACCAGGCGCTGATCGAGCACGGGGGTATGGATCGCAGCGCCGGCAGCCTAGGTGCTGGAGTTCAGAGCACCTGGCCGACCATCACCGCGGCCACGGCAGAAAACACAGTGATCCCGAGGGCGGTGAGGGGGTTCTGGCCTTGCGCCACCGCCACGGTGGTGATCACGCCAGCGCCTAGGCAGGCCACAGCTAGTTGGGTGGTGAGTTCGCTGTAACGGTTCACGCCGGCTCCAGGCACTCCAGCGACGCTAAGGAGCGTTTCCGTCCCCGCCAGGGCATGGCGGGAGGGTCGTTACGCCACGTCAGGCTTCTTCACCTGGCGCAACACGTGTGTCGTCTTGGTTGTTGCTGGCGGCACGGGCCCTGCCACTGCTGGCCCAGTGTTTGAGGGCATCGAGTTGTTCTCGGGCCGTGCGTGACAACGGCACCAGTTGGCTCGCGGCTTTGATGAGATCGCTCTCACACAGTTCGCGACGCTCAGCGAAGGCCAGGTGCATGGCTTCAATCACCGTCTGTTCGAGCTCGGCGCCGGAGTATCCCTCGGTGCGTCCCACCACCGTGCCCAGCGGTAGCGATAAGCCAGGCCTTCGTCGGTTCACATGCAGAGAGAGGATGCTCTCCCGTTCGGCTGGTGCAGGGAGATCGAGCAGAAAGATCTCGTCAAAGCGTCCTTTCCGCAGCAGTTCGGCCGGAAGACGGTCCACGGCATTGGCTGTGGCCACCACAAAGACCGCTGAGCGCTTTTCGGCCATCCAGGTGAGCACAGTGGCAAGCACCCGTTGGCTGGTACCACCGTCGCTGCGGGCATCGCCTCCAAAGCCCTTGTCGATTTCGTCGATCCAGAGCACACAGGGGGCCATGGCTTCTGCTCGCTGAATCGTTTCCCTGGTGCGGGCTTCGCTGGCCCCCACCAGGCCCGCAAACAATCGGCCTACATCCAGGCGCAGCAGGGGCATCGACCAGCTGTGAGCCACAGCTCTGGCCGTGAGTGATTTGCCCGTTCCCTGGGGCCCCACCAGCAGCACGCCGCGGGGCAACGGTAGGCCGAAGCTCCTGGCTTCATCCGAGAAGGCCTGATGGCGCTGGTTCAGCCAATGCTTGAGCGCATCCAGGCCGCCGATATCGGCGGGATCGGCATCGGTGTGGCAATACTCGAGCACCTCGCTGCGGGCAAGTGAACGGCGCTTCTCTTCGAGCACATCAGCGAGATCCTCACGGCTGAGCGCCCCGCGTTGGGCCAGGGCTCGGGCTGCCACGTGGCGCACCCGGGCTTCGGTCAGGCCACTGCAGGCATGGGTCAGTTCTTCGAGCACATCCGCTCCAAGGGGACTGCCGCTGGCCTGGGCGATCGATGCGAGGAGGGCATGGATTTCCTGTTCCCTGGGCAGAGGAAGGTCCAGCAGGGTGAGGGATTCTTCCAACTCCGCTGGGGGCGTCCAGGCACCGGTGCACAGCACCAGGGTGTGGGGCTGTTCCCGCAACACGGTGGTGAGGTTGCGCAGCATCCGGGCAATGCCGGGGTCGTCGCAGAAGCGGTGGAAATCTTTGAGCAGCAACAAGGTGGGGCTGCTTGCCTTGAGCTCTTGCAGCCACTGAAGAATTGCCATCGGCTGGCGAGCTCCCTGGCCATCGCTGTTCAGCACTCCGCCGAGGCCATCGATGAAGTTCCAGGTGGCCAACCGACGATTACCGAGGCGGTTGACGGCCTGCTGGAGCAGGGTTTGGACCCGTTCTTCTTCGGCGCTGCGGATCCAGATCAGGGGAGTGCCGGCCCGGATCAGCAGGTCGAGCTGGTCGCTCCACTGTTCAAGCATCGGCC
>JAYKIX010000083.1:0-14044 GCA_035286005.1 Synechococcus sp.
GCAGATCTTCGTCGGTGAGATCGCGCATGGCGGGGTAGAGGTCGCGGCTGCGCATGCTGGGGTGCAGGTCCGCGATGCTGTATTCGCCGTCGTAGGAGGTGGGGTCCTTCAGGTAGTCCACCAGGCCATCGACGCTGTCGCGGGCAGGAGTGGCCAGGGCCAGGGTTTCGGGATCGAGACCGACGTTGTGGTTGGTCTTGGTGATGCCGCCGGCATGGCAGGTGCCGCAGCTGGTGTTGAACACCTTGCGTCCAGTCTTGATCTCCTGTTCTGAGAAGGTCACCTCAGCGCCGCTGGCGTCGGCGGAAACGGTGAGGGTCTCGGCATCCCATTGGGCAGCCAGAGCAGGGGAGCTGAAGACGAGAGCGACCAGCACAGGCAGCACGAGCAGCAGCCGGCTCAGGGACCGCTGCAGGGAAAAGAAAGGAGAGGCCATGAAGGACACCAGAATCTGACGGATACACCGCACCAAGCTCTTGTATCACGGGCTGATGGCCCCTAGGTGGTGTTCCTGGAGCGTGCTCATGAACTGTTGCAGCTCGTTCAGTCGATGGGGCTGATCTCAAGGGTGAGAAAGTCTTTGGCCAGAAGAGTGTTGGGGAAGATTGCCTGAGCCTCCTGGAGAAGATCAGCGGGGGTCACAGGGTTGCCGGGGGCGTAGCGGGGGCTTAGATGGGTGAGGGCTAGTTGTTTCACACCAGCCTCTGCGGCGGTTTGGGCCGCCATGGTGCTCGTGGAGTGCTGGCGCTGAAAGGCCATCTCCGCTTCGGCATGGGAAAACGTGGATTCGTGGATGAGAAGATCGGCACCACGGGCCAGCTCAACCGCGGCTTCGCAAAAGACTGTGTCGGTGCAGTACACGACGCTGACGCCGGGTCGAACTGGACCACAGAGTTCACTGCCCTTGATGACACGGCCATCGTCCAACGTGACAGTTCGGCCTTTCTGCAGTTCCCCGTACACAGGCCCAGGCGGGATTCCCAGGGCCCTGGCTTTGGCAATGTTGAAGCGACCTGCGCGCGGTTTTTGTTCAACCCTGTAGGCGTAAGCAGGTATCCGGTGGGTGAGCGGCGTGGCCTTGACGAGAATGTCGTCATCATCCAGCACCAGCGTTCCTTGCTGAGCCGCCTGTTTCACCCGATGCACAGCCATGGGGTATCCAATGCGGGTGGAACTCGTTCGCAGCACGCCCTCCAGGTAGGGAGCCAGCGGATCAGGACCATAAAGATCCACACCTGAGCTGTTCCCTGCCAGGCCAAGGCTGGCCAGGAGGCCTGGTAACCCAAACACGTGGTCTCCATGCATATGGGTGATGAACACCCGACGCAGTTGCGACAGGCGCAGATCACTGCGCAGGAACTGATGCTGGGTGCCTTCACCGCAGTCGAACAGCCAGAGTTCCGAGCGCTGTGGCAGGCGCAATGCCACGGAGGAAACGTTGCGGGCCCTGGTGGGGACGCCAGAGCTGGTGCCGAGAAAAGTGACCTGCACGGTCTAAGGCGGTCAGCCTTTGAATCTGGCATGGAGCCCCCTGGATGTCCCTTGCACAGGAGGGCACACTGGGCTGCCTTGTCGATCAGAAGGCGTGGATCGGCCCATCTCTTCATTACTGGTCAGTGCTGCTGCTGCCCTGACTTTCTTGCCCGTGGCGATCCAGGTGTCTCCAGTCGAGGCTTCACAGAGGGTCGAGCATCAACCGCAAATCAGGGTCTTGGTGGCGCAGGGCGTCAGCGTTGAGCTTCGTACGGATGGTGCTGAACAGCTTGAGCTGCGACTCCCCGGCGGCAAAATCCTTCGCCTCAGCAGGTTGCAGTTCCGCCTCAGCGGTGGCCAATTGACGGTGGAGACGCCTGAGCTGACGGATGTGCGCATCCCTCCTGCTGCAGGGTTGAGTGTGACTAGCGAGGACCCCCGAGGGATCTGGCTGGGGCAGCGTCGCTATGGCGGCACGCTTCATCTTCGGGCGCGGGGGGGACAGATTCAGGTGGTGAACCAGCTCGGTATCGAGCCCTATCTGGCCAGCGTGGTGGGTAGCGAGATGCCTCACACCTGGCCGCTCGCCGCCCTACAGGCTCAGGCGGTGGCGGCTCGCACCTATGCCCTGCGTCAGCGGGGCCGTCACGCTGATTACGACGTTCAGGCCACGGTCTCAAGTCAGGTGTATCGAGGTCTGGAGTCAGCGACGCCCAGCACTCAGAAGGCTGTCGACAGCACCCGTTCCCTGGTGATGGTGCATGGGGGCAAATTGATTAATGCGGTGTTTCACAGCAGCTCTGGTGGCACCACTGAGCCAAGTGGAGAGGTTTGGAGAACACAGCTCCCTTATCTGGTGAGCGTTCCGGATCACGATCAGCAAAGTCCTGTGCATCGTTGGCAGCAGAGGTTTGACGCCAATCAACTCAAGGCCGCCTTCCGCGAAACCCAAGGACTTGAGGCGGTGGATGTTTTGCAGACCAGTTCCACTGGGCGTCTCCGGTCGGTGCGCGTGCGAGGGCCAGGTGGTTCCCTGGTGTTGTCAGGACGTGAATTGCGCCAGCGCCTCGGTTTGAAGAGCACCATGGTGAGCTTCAACTGGCTGGTCCAGGCTGATGGAGACGCTTCAGGACCGCCAGTGCCAGGAAACAGCGGGGATGCCAAAGGAATCCCGGCGATGATTGGGTTTTGGCGCGATTCGGCCACGGGATCCAGCGCTGCGCTCCTCTCCTCCCCACCTCCGCTGGTGCGGGAGACCAGTGTTCAAGTGCCTCCCCGGGGAACGATTCTTGAAGTGCGTGGCCAGGGCTTCGGCCACGGTGTTGGCATGAGCCAGTGGGGAGCTCGCGGGCTGGCTGAGCAGGGCGCTGATTTCCGCCAAATCCTTCAGCATTACTACCGCGGTGTGACGATTCGACCATTCCAGACAACTGATGACCCTGCCATGGCAGGGAATCCCGCAGTCAGGCCAGTCTGGAAAAGTTGATGGGGCCTTCCGTGGCCGTGCTGCATCTCCCTGACACCATCGTTCTGTCCCGGTATCCAGCATCAGCAGCCCTGATGCAGGCCGTGGTCGATCACTGGGAGCATCAGTTGCGACTGCGTTTGGAGCAGGCCTATCCCCGTCCCCTGGGGCTGGCCACCGGGCGCACCATGGAGCCCTTCTATGCAGCGCTCGTGGCTCGTTTGTGTCGCTGGGATCCCTCCGACTTGGGGCGGCTCCGCCGCCGCTGGCTCAGTTTCAATCTGGACGAGTACGTGGGTTTGTCGGCGGACCATCCCGCCAGTTTTTCTTGGTTCATGCAGCAGCAACTGGGTTTGCCCCTTGGACTCACGCCAGAACAGCTGCGGGTTCCGAATGGTGCCGCCTCTGATCCAGCGCGTGAGGCGCAGCATTATTTGCAGGATCTGGAGTCGGCTGGAGGCATTGGGTTGCAGCTGCTAGGCCTTGGGGTCAATGGCCATGTGGGGTTCAACGAGCCACCTTGCAGCGCAGATGCCACCTGTCGCTGCGTGCAGCTTTCCCGGGCGACCCAAGAACAAAATGCTGGGGATTTTGCTGACGATCCCGATGCAGTGCCTGCTCGGGCCATCACCTTGGGCCTCAAGGAAATCCTTGCGGCTCAAGAGGTGCATCTGATCGTGACTGGTGCATCAAAGGCGAGCATTCTGCGGCAGGTGTTCGCGGGTGGCTCGGATGCCTCTCTACCGGCCAGTTGGTTGCTCGGCCATTCGCGTGTGAGGTTGTGGGTGGATGATGCGGCCCTGGGAATCGCGGTGGCTGCGGGTTGAGGAACTGGCGCTTCTGGGTGGATCGCGGCGGCACGTTCACGGATCTCGTGGCCCTTGCTCCTGATGGATGCCTTGTGGTGCGCAAGGTGTTGTCCGTTCAGCCCAACGTCGCCGGAGATCCAGCGGTGCTGGCGATGCTGGAATTGATGGAGTCCAAGGGGGGCACCGCCGCTGGGATTGAAGAGGTGAGGCTTGGCACCACCGTGGCAACCAATGCACTGCTCGAGGGTGCTGGCGATGCGGTGTTGCTGCTCACCAATGAGGGTTTGGCGGATGTGTTGCGGATCGGTGATCAGCACCGCCCTGATCTGTTTGCTTTAGCTCTCGAACCGCCGCCGTTTCTGGCGGAGGCCGTGGTGGAAGTGCAGGGCCGCCTTGATCCAGCAGGGGCTGAAGTCACCCCGTTGCGGATTGACCAGGTCCTTGAGGCGCGCCTGCGACGGCATCATCAAGAGGGGATGCGTAGCTGTGCGATTGCGCTCATGCATGCCTGGCAATATCCCGCCCATGAGCTCCGCTTGGCGGCGGTGGCCCGTGCCATTGGTTTCACCACCGTGGTCTGTTCCCACCAGGTCTGTGCGCTGCCCCGCCTGGTGCCCAGGGGCCAGACGACCCTCGTGGAGGCTGCAGTGGCGCGACCTTTGTTCGACTATCTCCACCAAGTGCGGAAGGCCCTGGGAGATGGCACTCGGCTGCGCGTGATGACCTCCAGTGGTGCCCTTCAGCCCCCAGAGAATCTTCAGGCCAAGGACACAATTCTCTCAGGTCCTGCCGGGGGCATGGTGGGTGCCGTGGCTGTGGCGCGGCGAGCTGGATTCGAGCACGAGGCCCTTGTGGGTCTGGATATGGGCGGCACCAGTACGGATGTCTTTTGCTTGCCAGCAGGTGCTAGTGAGCGTGACTGGCACCGCAGTGCCATCACGGAGGTGGCTGGTCTGCAATTGCTGGCGCCGCGGCTGCCCATTCACACCGTGGCGGCTGGCGGAGGCTCGATCATCGACCGGGATGGTGATCGGATCGTCGTTGGTCCCCGCTCGGCCGGGGCGGATCCCGGCCCTGTCTGTTATCGCCGCGGTGGGCCGCTCACGATCACTGATGCCAACCTGCTGCTGGGGCGTCTGCAGGTGCAGGGATTTCCTGCGGTGTTTGGCTCAGGCGCCAATCAACTTCCCGATCTCGAAGCGGTCCGCGAGGGGTTTCATGCTCTTGCCGCAGCTCTGAAATGCGCGCCTGAACAACTGGCGGAAGGGGCCCTGGATTTGGCAGTGGAGACCATGGCTGCAGCGATTGAGCAGGTGTCTGTTGGTCGTGGCCATGACATCCGCGGGGGGGTGTTGGTGGCCTATGGGGGTGCGGCGGGCCAGCTTGCCTGTCGTGTGGCTCGCGCTCTCCGCCTGGAGAGGGTGTTGATTCACCCCTTCGCGGGTGTTCTGTCTGCCTTTGGTATGGGCCAGGCCCGTCAGCGACAGTGGCGCCAAGTTGGTGTGCGGCGGCCTCTTGAGCCGGCGCTGCTTCCTGATCTCGTTGAGCAATTCAAGTGCGCCCTCGCTGCCGCTGAGGGGCAGCTGCTGCAGGATGGCGATGGTGAGCGGGATGGGCTGGAGCGACAGTTAACACTCGAGCTCAGGGATCCGGACGCTGAGCAAGGCCTGCTGGTGCCCTTGCCACCGACGGACCTGACGGAGGCCACTGTGTCGTTACCTCCGGTGTCTGCCCTGGAGCAGGCCTTTGCCGCCATTCATCAGCAACGCTTCGGGTTCGTGCCTGAGCGGCAGGTTCCGCTCGTGGTCGAGCGCCTGGAAGTGGAAGTGCTGGCCCCACCACTGCTCGATGTGCGTGAGGCCGCTTTGCCCTCTGCTGTGGAGCAGTCCCCAGGCGAGTTGCCACAAGCTTGCGACCCTCAGCTAGTCACGATGCATTGTCCTGGCTATGGCTGGCGTTCCGTGCCTCTCTGGCATCGAGACCAACTCAGGGTGGGTCAGTTGCTTGAGGGGCCAGCCTTGATCCAGGAGTCCACCGGTTGCATCGTGGTCGACACCGGTTGGCAGGCCCGTTGTCTCTCCGGGGGGGAGCTGCTACTTGAAGCAGACCGTCTGACCGCCAACGCTCGGCCTGTGGCCGCGCAAATGCGTCGTGCATCGCCGGCTCCAGGGGGCGCTGATCCAGTGGATTTGAGCCTCTTTAACCACCGCTTCATGGTGATCGCCGAGCGCATGGGGGAGAGGCTGCGTCAGACCAGTCGTTCGGTGAACATTCGCGAGAGGCTTGATTTTTCCTGTGCACTCTTTGATCAGGAGGGTGCTTTGGTGGCCAATGCTCCCCACATCCCCGTGCATCTGGGCTCCATGGGGGAGTCCGTGGTGGATCTGCTCAGTCAGGTTGCGGCGGGCACGGTGTCCCCGCTTGAACCTGGAGATGTGGTCGTCAGCAATGACCCATTTTATGGGGGTACCCATCTGCCTGATATCACGGCCATTTCACCGGTCTTTGCGGGTTCCTCCTCCCCACGCTTCTTTGTGGCCTGTCGAGGGCATCACGCCGATGTGGGTGGGCTGACACCCGGATCGATGCCCCCGTTCAGTCAGTGCATCGATGACGAGGGCTTGCGTTTGCGGCACTGGCCGTTGGTGCGTCGAGGAGGCCTTGATCGCCTGGCGTGGGAGAGGCGTCTCGCCCAGGAGCGGATCCCGCCTCGTTCTCCGGATGTACTGCTGGCCGATCTGCAGGCCCAGGTGGCCGCCAACCAACTCGGCGTCAAGTTGTTGGAAGAGCTGGTGGCCCGTGAGGGGCTGGACAAAGTCACTGACTACATGGACCACGTGCAGAGTCATGCGGCCACGGCCGTGGAAACCCTGCTGGCCGACTTGGACGATCGTTGTTTTGAGGTTGGGCTCGACAACGGCACCCGCTTGCATCTGGAACTGACGGTTGATGCGGTACGGCGACATGCCCATCTCGATTTCAGTGGTAGTTCCCCTCAGGGGTGCCACAACTTCCATGCCCCCCTGGCCGTGACCAAAGCTGCCGTGCTTTATGTGATGCGGTGCCTCGTTGACCAGCCGATCCCCTTAAACGCAGGGTGTTTCCGGCCATTGACGCTGACCGTGCCCGAGGGTTCGGTGCTCAATCCTGCAGAACCAGCAGCCGTTGTGGCGGGCAATGTGGAAACTTCCCAGGCCCTCTGCAATCTGCTGTTTGCGGCGATGGATGTGATGGCTGCCGCGCAGGGCACCATGAACAACCTGAGCTTTGGGACTACTCGCTTTCAGTATTACGAAACGATTGCTGGAGGAACCGGTGCCGGCCAAGGCTTCGCTGGCGTTTCTGGTCTCCAATGCCATATGACGAACTCTCGCCTCACGGATCCTGAAATCCTTGAACAACGGTTTCCCGTGCGTTTGGAGCGTTTTGGACACCGCTGTGGGAGTGGTGGTTTGGGCCAGTGGCGGGGTGGTGATGGCCTGGAACGCTGTTTTCGCTTCCTTGAACCGATGACGGTTGGGCTGTTATCGGGCAGTCGCATCGTGGCCCCCTTTGGACTGGCCGGCGGAGGGGATGGCGCCTGTGGTGTGAATCAGTTGGAGCGTGCGGATGGGACCTGCCTTCCTTTGCCTGGGTGCGCACAACTGGAAGTGGAAGCAGGTGATTGTCTGACCATGCTCACCCCGGGGGGAGGGGGCTGGGGAGTGGCTGACCGTGGATCCTGTGGCGGCCAGAACGCCCGAGTGAAAGATGGATCCGAGCCCCGGCACTGATGACTTGTTGTGGAGATCCGTTCAGTCGATCACAAGAGCAGGGGCTAATTCCAGATTGGCGCTGATGCTGCTCACGTCATCGAGCTCTTCGAGCACTTCCAGCAACTTCAGACATTGGCGTGCGGTCTCTGGTTCGCTCAGGGTCACTTGGGTGAGGGGATGCCAGCAGTGCTCCCACGCTTGAACGCACCAACCTTGTTCACGAAGACCGTTCTGGAGAGCTTCCAGGGCTTCGTAAGGGCCGTGCACCAAGGCAGTGCCGTCGTCGCTGAGCTCGTAGCCATCAGCGTTCAGGCGCAGAAGCCCTTCCAACAGAGTCTCTTCATCGATGCTGGCCTTCTCGGGCGCTTCGATGCGCACTTCGCTGCGATGGCTGAAGAGGTAGCTGACACAGCCGCTTTCTCCAAGGTTGCCGCCGTTTTTGCTGAAGGCCAGGCGGATGTCAGCGGCGGTGCGGTTGCGATTATCAGTGAGTGCATCCACAAGCACTGCCACACCTCCGGCGGCGTAGCCCTCGTAACGGATGGTCTCCAGTTGATTGGCTCCATCACCTGCCTGGCCTGAGCCCTTGGCGATCGCGCGGTCAATGTTGGCGGCCGGCACCCCTGCGGCCTTGGCTTTGGCGATGGCGGTTCGAAGCTGGAAATTGCCGGTCGGATCGGCGCCGGCGCGTGCCGCCACGGTGATCTCGCGGCCAATGCGGGTGAACACTGCTCCGCGCTTGGCATCGACCACCGCCTTTGTGCGTTTGATCTGGGCCCATTTGCTGTGGCCTGCCATCGAGGTCTAGGTGCCCTTTGTTCCTTTTGGAAGGGTACCGGCTGGGGTTCGGGCTCAACCGCGAGCGTCGAACACCACTTTGGGGTGCAATGCCTGGTTGCCTTCAAGCAGGCCGAGCCCAATCATGCGTTCAGCTTCTCCAAGAACCACCACGGGTGCTCCCGGGGCTGCAATCCCATCGGGCAGTGTCAGGCGCCGTCCGCAGCGCCAGTCATCGATCTGATCCGCTGAAGCATGGTGCTGGGCCAGATGCGGTAAAGCCTGCTGGGGGGGCAACAGCGTGGGCAAGCGGGTGGATGCAGACGGATCGCCCTCGGGCCATTCAGGCAGAGGATTGGCCTGATCAATCGAAAATCCGAGCGCTTGAACCCGACGCAGGCTGGCCAGGCAACCACCGCATCCCAGCTGTTCCCCAAGGTCGCGGGCGAGAGAGCGGATGTAGGTGCCGGAAGAGCAGTGCACTTCTAGGTCGAGCTGACCGGTGCCGGCATCCCAGGCCAGAAGCACGAGGCGATGGATGGTGATCGATCGCGCTGGAAGGTCCATTTGTTCTCCCCGGCGGGCCCGTTCATGGGCTCGCTGTCCATCCACATGCACAGCAGAAACCTGGGGGGGGCGCTGGGCAATCACGCCGCGGAAGTTGTTGAGGGCGACGTTTAGTGATTCCAGGCTGAGTCCCGGCCAGGCCTGGGTGGTGAGCAGTTCCCCTTCCAAATCGTCGGTCGTGGTGCGTTTGCCCAGCTGAATGCGGCCGCGGTAGGTCTTGTCGCCGGGGAGGTAGGGAAGCAGCCGTGTAGCGGGGCCCAGGGCAATGGGCAGAACGCCGGTCACGGCGGGATCAAGGGTGCCACCATGGCCGATGCGTTTGAGGCCAAAGCAGCGTCTGAGGCGGCTGACGCAGTTGTGGGATGTCAGCCCTGCCGGCTTGTCGATCACCACAAAGCCACAGGGACTTTCCACCAGTGCACGCCTCGTCTGGCATGACTGTGCCAGCTCAAGCTGCCCAGTAGGTTGGCCGCGGCAACTGACCCGTCCATGCAAGAGCTTGAGTCCAGCCGTGTGGATGTGGAGGCCTTTCTTCAAGACGGCCTGGCGGTGAAGGCCCATCTGAGCCAGTACCTCGCCGTTCCTGTTTCAGACGTGGAACAACGGTTGGCTCGCAGCACCGACGATCTGGCGGCGTTGCATCCTGGGGCGTTTCAGCCCGGCGATGCCACTGGTTTCTACGAAGACACCGTAGGCACCGGCCATTTGCTGGAGCTGGCAGCCTGGCATC
The DNA here is from genome assembly GCA_035286005.1 of Synechococcus sp. Lineage (GTDB taxonomy): Bacteria > Cyanobacteriota > Cyanobacteriia > PCC-6307 > Cyanobiaceae > Synechococcus_C. The sequence goes on from JAYKIX010000083.1 coordinate 9,577, forward strand.
TGGGCAGTGCGGATTACATCGCAGACACGTTGCGCTTACAGCAACAATTCGCTCGCGGTCACGTGCTGGATTTTGGAGGAGGGATCGGCACCCACGCGCTCTCCGCCGCTGCTCTTCCCGACGTTGAGCATGTTTGGTTTGTGGATTTGAATCCCCATAACAGAGCGTTCGTTGCCCAGCGTGCTGAAGCCCTGGGTTTAGGCCAGCGTCTTTCAGTGCATCGCGATCTGGACAGCCTTGCTGGTCAGCGCTTTGACACGGTGGTGTGCCTTGATGTTCTCGAGCACCTCCCTGATCCCTCCTCCCAGCTAGAGCTGTTCCATGCCGCCATGGCTCCCGGAGCGACGGCTCTGCTGAATTGGTATTTCTTCAAGGGTCACAACGGTGAGTACCCCTTCCACTTTGATGATCCAGCCCTGGTGCAAGCGTTCTTTCGCACGCTGCAAACCCTTTTCCTGGAGGTCTTTCACCCGTTTCTGATTACCACCAGGGCCTATCAACCGCTCTGAACGAAGAACTGGATTGTCTGCTCTTCAAGAGCTTTCGAAGAGGCGGTCGCTCTCGATCAGCTCAGCCCCTGAAGCAAAAAAAAGCCCTACACCAAAAGGTGCAGGGCTGGAATGAAGAGAGCGTCAGCTCAGTGCAATCGATCCTTGGTGATCAGACGGCTGCAGCCACGCTGATGCGCTTGCGGTTGCGAAGGCCGCGGCGAATGGTTTCAAAAGTCACCACACCGTCGGTGAGAGCAAACAAGGTGTCGTCCTTGCCTTGGCCCACGTTGAGACCTGGCAAGACGGACGTGCCGCGCTGACGGATCAGAATCGAACCGGCCGTCACGGTCTCGCCGCCGTAGGCCTTGACGCCAAGGCGTTTGGAATTGGAATCGCGGCCGTTGCGTGTCGAGCCTGTGCCTTTTTTATGAGCCATGGGGAGGTCAGAGTCCGATGAGTGTGGTTGAAGCGGGGTGCTGGTGTTGAGCTCAGCCGATGGCCTTGCCGCCGACCTTGATGGACTGAACCATCACACGGGTCAGCTCCTGGCGATGACCATTCTTGCGACGGGTCTTCTTCTTGGGGCGCATCTTGTAGACGATCACCTTGGGGCCGCGGCGGTGATCCATCACCTTCAGTTCCACGGTGGCGTCCTTGACGTAGGGCTGGCCCAGGGTGGTGCCCTTGCCGTCTTTCACCAAAAGAACGTTTTCCAGGGTCACGGTCTCATCAACCCCAGCCTGCAGGCGGTCAAGGTCGTAGTAACGGTTGGACTGGAGCCAGAACTGTTGGCCGGAGGCCTCAACAATCGCGTAGGTCTCGGTGCTGGGATCTGCCATGGATAAAGGACGACGCGATCAGGCTCGAGATGAACTCTCGGCAGGCTTGACGCCTGTTCAAGTTCTCTTCGATTTGGCCTGAGCCGCAATCGGAAGACAAACAAAGATCTTCCACCTTTGCTTTCCCTTTCGTCAAGATCAAGTCAGAACCTCCCGCGCAGGATGAAGGGTCCGGCCCTTGCCATTGCCTTGCTGCTGAAGTCGCCGGAACTCGTTCCTGCCTGCCGTTCGTGGTTGCCCAGTAATCGATACACCACCGTCGATCTGGGGCTTACCGCAGGTGTCACCGATTTTCAGGCTGCTCTCGAGCAGCAGCGGGAAGCGGTGGATGCCGTCGTGATCGAGCAGTCGCTCCTGGAGCCTGACCTGCGACGTTCCCTCCTGGACGCTGGCCTGCTTTTCCCAGCGGTGGTGGTGGGTGAATTGATGGGGCAGGTGGATTACCACCCGGAGGAGGTGCACCTGCCAGTCGACCAGCTTGAACAGCTGGGATACAACGTGGACGCTGCTATCTCCCGGTTTCTGCGCCATGGCCAGAAAGATGAGCGCGCCGAGGAGCGCCAGGCTCTGGATGTGCAGGGCGGTGTGGCGGTTGAGGGGAGCGCCTGGCGACTGACCAGTCGGCTTCAGGACAGGCTCGGTTATCTCGGGGTGTTCTACAAACGTGATCCCTCTCGTTTTCTCAGTCATCTCCCCCCGGACGAGCAGCAGGAGTTGTTGAAATCGTTGGAACGCACCTATCGCGATCTACTGCTGAGTTATTTCAGAGACCCTGCGGCTGCGAACCAGGCCTTGGAGAGCTTTGTGAATACGGCCTTCTTCGGTGACCTGCCGATTACCAGAGCTGTAGAAATTCACATGAACTTGATTGACGATTTCTGGAAGAAGCTCAGACTTGAAGGGCACAAGAACGATTTCCTTCAGGACTACCGCTTGGCCCTTCTTGATGTGATGGCCCATCTCTGTGAGATGTATCGCCGTTCGATTCCAACGGAAGCGCAGTTGGCCCCTTCTGAGTCGTTGGGTGAGGAGGAGGTTGTGTCGTCATGAGTCCGCGCAAGACCTACATTCTCAAGCTGTATGTTGCAGGGAATACGCCCAACTCGATGCGGGCGTTGAAAACGCTGCGCAATATCCTCGAAACAGAATTTCAGGGTGTCTATGCATTGAAAGTGATTGATGTGTTGAAGAATCCACAGCTGGCGGAAGAAGATAAGATTCTGGCGACTCCAACACTCTCGAAGATTCTTCCGCCTCCTGTGCGACGCATCATTGGCGACCTGTCGGATCGCGAAAGAGTTCTGATCGGCCTCGATCTTCTCTACGACGAGCTCGCCGACAATTCATTGGGATCGTCCTTGAGGAATTCGTTGTCAAATGAAGACACTGTTACGCCTGATCCTTAAGAGGATTGTTGGTAACACGCCCATGGTGGCCTTCCCTGATTAGTTTTTAATTAGTCCCGCGACGTCATGCAGATCTCAGGTTCCACGGGCTCCACGCAGATGCAGGTCCAAAAGCTCCCGACCGGCATCGAGGGCTTTGATGACGTTTGTCAGGGTGGTTTGCCGATTGGGCGCAGCACTCTGATCAGCGGAACATCAGGAACGGGCAAGACGGTTTTTTCTCTGCACTTTCTTCACAACGGCATCGCTCACTTTGATGAGCCAGGGATTTTTGTCACCTTTGAAGAGTCACCGCTCGATATCCTGCGCAACGCCGCCAGTTTTGGCTGGAATCTCCAGGAGATGGTGGAGCAAGACAAGCTTTTCATCCTGGATGCATCCCCTGATCCCGATGGTCAGGACGTGGCGGGGAGTTTTGACCTTTCCGGTTTGATTGAGCGGATTCATTACGCGATCCGCAAATACAAGGCCAAGCGAGTCGCTATCGATTCCATCACTGCGGTGTTTCAGCAGTACGACGCTGTCTTTGTGGTGCGTCGCGAGATCTTCCGTTTGATTGCGCGCTTGAAAGAAATCGGTGTCACCACGGTGATGACCACGGAACGGATTGATGAATACGGGCCCATCGCCAGGTATGGCGTTGAAGAATTTGTGTCCGACAACGTGGTTATCCTGCGCAATGTGCTGGAGGGTGAGCGGCGTCGACGCACGGTAGAAATCCTCAAACTTCGCGGCACCACCCACATGAAGGGGGAATTCCCTTTCACCATGGGTGCCCATGGCATCAGCATTTTTCCGCTTGGTGCGATGCGTCTCACTCAGCGCTCCTCGAATGTGCGAATCAGCTCAGGCGTTCCGCGTTTAGACGAGATGTGTGGCGGGGGGTTCTTCAAAGATTCGATCATCTTGGCCACAGGGGCTACCGGTACCGGCAAAACCCTGTTGGTCTCGAAGTTCATTGAAGATGCCTGTCGCAATAAAGAGCGAGCCATTTTGTTCGCCTACGAAGAGTCGAGGGCTCAGTTGTTGCGCAATGCCACCAGCTGGGGGATTGACTTCGAGCAAATGGAGCAGGACGGATTGCTCAAGATCATCTGCGCCTACCCCGAATCCACTGGCCTCGAAGATCACCTGCAGATCATCAAGACGGAGATCAGTCAATTCAAGCCATCGCGGATGGCCATCGACTCACTCTCTGCTCTGGCTCGTGGCGTGAGTCACAACGCCTTCCGCCAATTTGTGATCGGCGTCACTGGCTACGCCAAGCAGGAGGAAATTGCGGGCTTCTTCACCAATACCTCCGAGGAGTTTATGGGAAGTCATTCGATCACTGACTCCCATATTTCTACAATCACAGACACAATTCTCTTGCTCCAGTACGTGGAGATTCACGGAGAAATGGCGCGGGCTTTAAACGTATTCAAGATGCGTGGATCGTGGCATGACAAAGGCATCCGCGAGTTTGTGATCACCGGGAACGGGCCAGAGATCAAAGATTCGTTCTCTAACTTTGAACGGATCATCAGTGGCGTACCCCATCGTGTCACCACTGATGAGCGCAGTGAATTGTCGCGGATTGTGCGTGGCGTGAACCCTGACGCGTGAGCCCTTGAGGCGATTGATCAATCAAATCTCCCAAGTCCATCTCAGTTCTGATGGGTCAGGATCCAGTTGCAATACCGTTGAGGATGGATTAGTCGCCACGGTAGTTGCTGCCCCAATAGCATCCCCC
>JAYKIX010000084.1:0-14435 GCA_035286005.1 Synechococcus sp.
GCCCTTGAGGCGATTGATCAATCAAATCTCCCAAGTCCATCTCAGTTCTGATGGGTCAGGATCCAGTTGCAATACCGTTGAGGATGGATTAGTCGCCACGGTAGTTGCTGCCCCAATAGCATCCCCCCACTTGAACTTTCTCCCTCGCGAATACCAACCACTTTGTCGTCGATGAGCAAGACTCTTCTGCCAGCGCTGATTCGACCAGCCGGTTCGCAAAAGCTGAGTCCAGAGCCAAGTCGGCCCACATAGGGCGTTATCTCCACGCTCCCGCCTCACATGAATGAGATGCCTTCATTGACTTGATTCGGGGTTGAAGGTGGAGGCGCTTGAGCCGCTGACTCTCAGCAGCGAATATTGCAGTATAGTTGCCCCGTTTTGTAATTCCGCAGGCAGTTGCTTTCTCTTTCGTCAACCTGCCAGCCATTTTTTCCAACTTCGATATAGTAACCTTTGTTAAAAGTTAGATCTTTCATGGAATAAATTGCCCCATTTTTCCATGTTGTCTTGCACATAAAGCATTGCGCCGTATTGCCTGGGTTCGCCATGGAACAGCTCGGGCCTGCGGCTCTTTGAGCGTGTGCAACGGCGGTAGTGGCTGCAGCACCAAGCACTGCGAAAAGACAGGCGAGGGAGGATTTTCTATACATGCTGACCTTTGAATCTTCTTGCATGTCTAGCGTAGGTTATGGATTGGCTGGTTTTCCGGGCGTGTGCTGATTCGTTCCCTGGAGTGCCTGGAAATCTGGATAAACACCTCAGCTTGTCTGCTGTCGCTGACCCCCTCTCCTCGCAGTCGGGGATTTCTTTTTTGGTGATTACCTTGTCTCAAGAACTTCTGTCAGGTCTATCTGTTGTTGGCGGATTTGTCGCTCTGACTGCAACGCCAGTTCGTCCTGGTCAGCGGCTGCAAGAGGAAGATCAAACCAGAAGGTCGTGCCCACATTGAGCTCGCTGGCCATGTGCACGTTGCTGCCGTGCTTCTCCACGATGCCGCGCACGATGGATAAGCCCAGCCCCGTTCCCACCTCGGTGTGGACTGCGTTTTCCACCCGATAGAAACGCTCAAAGATGCGTTGCTGGTCTGCTTCGCTGATGCCGCACCCCGTGTCGGCCACTTCAATGCGCAGTTTGGGTAGAGGGGAGGTGAGGACGCACGTGGGTCCGTCACTGTTGGTGATGGCCGGTGCCTGAACTTTGCAACTGTCGGGCCATGCATAGGCCCGCAATGTCAGGGGGCCTCCGGGCCGGCTGAACTTGAGGGCGTTCCCCACCAAGTTGTCGAGTACCTGCAGAAGCAGATCCCAGTTGCCGAGTACTTCGGGGAGGTCAGGAGCCACATCCAACTGCAGTTCCACCTCGCGATCTTCGGCATTCAGGCGATAGGTGCGCAGGGTCTGCTCCATCGCTGGTCGAAGGCTGAGAGGTTCGAACTGGACGGTGCGTCCTGATTCCAGCCTTGAAAGATCCAGAACATCATTGACCAGTCGCGTCAGTCGATCCGTTTCGTCGTTGGCAACACCGAGAAACTCCTTCTGCTCGGCGGGGCTGAGCTGATCGCCCAGATCGTGGAGGGTCTCGACGTAGCTCTTGATGTTGAAAAGCGGTGTGCGCAGTTCATGGGAGACGTTGCTGATGAAACGGCTCTGAGCAGCATTCAGCTCCACTTCACGTGTGAGGTCCTGAATGGTCACGGCGATGCCCTTCAGGCTTTCTCCGCTGGCATCCCTGACGGCCTGGAACACGAATCTCAGTGTGCGAGGAGGTTCACCAGTGCTGCTGCGCAACTCGTTGCTGTCGGCCGTATTGGTGAGCACGTCATCGAGGGTGCTGTGGAGCTCAACTGCCAGAAGTTCGGGCAGTTCTCCAAGAAATTCCTGTCCGTCTAGCTTGCGCCCTTCCCAGCGGAATAAGCGCCTGGCTGTGGGGTTGGCCAGAACGATTCTGCCCTGTTCGTCCAGGAGAACGGCTCCGTCGGCCATGGTGGCAATCAGGGAAGCCTGCTTCACCTGAGCAGCCGTCAGCTCTTCAATGTTGGCGGCGTCATAGGCCTGGAGTTGGGACGCCATGGCATTGAATCCATCCAGAAGCTCGCCCAGCTCTCCGCCCATGGGAAGACCGATGCGAGTTTGGAAATCTCCGCTGGCGATCCCGCGCACGCCGCGCAGGAGCTCCTTCACGGGTCGAGTGATTGTGAGGGCATTGAACACAGCCCCAAGAATCACCAGCACCCAGATTGAAACGAACACCGCCACGGTGACCTCCCGGGTGAGAGCCGCACTGGCCAGGCCGGTTTCGCTTGGATTCACGCCCAGGGCCAAGACCCCGAGGTAACGCCCGTTCCGCGCCAGGGGTATGAAGACATCGGTCACCTTCCCTTGCGGTGTGAGGTGCTGCCGCACCAGCGGGTTCTGGGGCCTGCTCTGCAGCTCTGGAGGCAGTTCAAGCCGTCGGTTGAGGCGTAGATCGCTGGTTCCACCGGCTGCATTGCCGCTGATGGGAATGCCGAGATAGACGACCCCTTCGGGATCGGCGAAAAAGATGTAGCGGAGGCTGGTGCTGGAGCGCCAGAACTTCTCGGCCACGTTGGCCAGTTCCCTGTCCTGTCCTTGGTCCACCAGTTCCGTGACGTTGCCTGCCAGCAGCAACCCAAGGTCACGGGCGTATCGGGTGTCGTTCATCACCGCATCCCGCTGAATTCCGTTCAGCGCGAAAAAAGTGATGCCTGTCAACATCAGGCTCACCACCAGGGTTGCGATCGCCAGCAGCTTCGTCTGCAGGCTGAATTCCGCCCACCACTGACTCAGGCTCTGCCACCACCCAGATGGGGCGTTGCCCGCCGTGCCCGTGGGCTCGGAAGCAGGTGGTGAGCTGGAAACCATCGCGCCGCAGTGCCTTCAGCAGAGCCTAGTGCTGCCGAACCTGGTGCCCGATGTCGCGGCGGTAGTGCATCCCTTCGAACCTCACCTGGTCCAGGGCCTTATAAGCCGAGGCGAAGGCCTGATCGAAATCTTCTCCCTGGGCTGTCATCGTCAACACCCGGCCTCCGGAGCTGATCAACCTTCCCTCCGCATCGCGTTGAGTCCCGGCGTGAAACAACTGATGGGTGTTGGCGTCGCTGAGTTCGATCGCAATGGCATCCCCCTTACGAGGCGCTTCGGGATATCCCGCCGCTGCGGCGACCACGCAGACACTGCACTCGGGGCGAATGCTCAGCATTGGAGCCAGGTCGAGACGCCCGAGAGCGCAGGCCTGGAGCACTTGGGCCAGCTCCGTGCCCATCAATGGCATCAGGGTCTGGCACTCCGGATCTCCGAAGCGGCAGTTGTATTCGATGACTTGCGGTCCATCGGCGGTGAGCATCAGACCGGCGTAGATCACGCCGCGGTAATCAATCCCCCGTTGGCGGAGGGCTTGAAGGGTGGGGTCGAGCACCAGCTCACGCACCTGCTCCAGACCAGCGGCATTGAGGAGTGGGGCTGGTGCATAGGCGCCCATGCCGCCTGTGTTGGGCCCCTGGTCGCCATCGAGCAGTCGTTTGTGATCCTGGGCTGGGGGCAGGATCACCATCCGTTGGCCATCGCATAGCGCGAACACCGACACTTCCGGCCCCTGCAGGCACTCCTCCAGCACCACCCTCTCGCCGGCGTTGCCGAATCGACCCCCGAAGGCTTCGTGGATTGCCTGGGCGGTTTCTTCCACGCTGGTGGCCACCGTGACGCCTTTCCCGGCTGCCAGGCCGTCGGCCTTCACCACAAGGGGACGTTGCACCTGTTTGAGGATTTCCATTCCCTCTTCAGCGCTGCTGATGGACCAATGGCCTGCGGTGGGGATCGCCGCGTCGGCCATCAATTGCTTCGCCCAGGCCTTGCTGGCTTCCAGCTGGGCGCCGTCGGCACCAGGGCCAAAGACGGCAAGCCCCGCTGCCCGTAGATGATCGGCCAGGCCTGCGGCCAGGGGCGCTTCCGGGCCGACCACGACCAGATCCACACCTTCCTGACGGCAGTGCTTCAGGAGCCCATCGTGATCAGTCTCGGCAATGCTCAATCGGGTGTAGCCCTCGGCGGCAGGGCTGTCTGGATCCGGCACGCCACCATTGCCGGGGCTGACCCAAACTGCCTCAATGCCCGAGCAGCGGCTCAATGCCCAGCCGAGGGCATGTTCACGTCCGCCACTGCCGACAACGAGGACCTTGCGCAGAGCTGGCAGCGTCTGAAGACCGGAAGCGGAGTTGGCCATGGCAGCAGAACGGATGGGGCAGGGCCCTTAGGTTTGAGCGGATCGAATGGCGGGTGCGCCACGGTCAATCTGAGTCCATCTTTGTTGAACGGCTGCCCCATGGGGATCTCTTCCTTTCCCATCTCCTTCCTGCTGGCGGCCACTCCCCTCCCGGTGGAGCCTGTTGAAGCCCCTGCCATCGGGCCGGTCTCCACACCCGTCGTTGCGCCCGTGCCCATGGCCATGGAGGAAGGCGCTTATCGCCAAGTTCTGCAGAGCGGTGACCTGGCAACGCTCGATGGAGCCTGCCGTGATGCGGCTCGTTTTGGTCTCAATGAACGCATGCGCGAGCTGCGTGATCGGCTGATGGTCGTCGCACCGGCCCCCCAGCCCTTCACGGTTGTCACCGCCAATGCCCGTGCACTTCTGGAGTGCCGTGCTCCGGATAGTGCCCAGCGGGTGTTGAGTCGCTACGGCCCTGGCGCAGGTGCGCGTCGCCGCGAATGGCTGCTGTTGTCCTGGCGTGCAGCAGCGGCTGCGCTTGACCACGACGCTGCGACTCTGGCTTTGCGTCGCCTGGCCGATGGCCAGGTTGCCCGTCTTGAAACCATGCAGTTGGTGGTCGGGGAAGGCGCCGAAGGTCTCCCCCTGACTCGTTCCGCCCTGGATCAGCTGGCTGAGCATGAAGCGGCTGCTGGCCGGATTGAACGCGCAGCGGCGGTTGCCCTCAGCGGCGTTTCCATGGGCCGAGTGGGGGCTGAGCGGATGGCCCGGGCAGCGCTCTGGCTTGAAGCATTGGGTCAGCACGATGCCACCAACCTGTTGGAAGCGGCACTGGATCAGGCGGCTGTCGCCGAGGCCTGGGCCCTGGCGGAGGAGTTGCTTCGGCTGCAGCTTCGGCTTGAGCGCAAGTCGGGTGGGGATGGGGCAAGGCCGCGGTCCCGCCTCGAGCGCCTCGCGACTCGTGTGGATGATCGCTACACCCTCTGGCAACTGCTTCGGGGGGATTCCAGTCAGCCTGTGGCTGATCCCCGCAGAGCCGACTTGGAGCAGCGTCTGCGTTCTCCGAGAAGCCCCGGCGGGTGGTCTTCCCTGGGACAATCGGAACAGCCAGGGGCATCACGCCCGATATCGCCGTTGAATCCATGACCATCTCCCACGGTGCTCTGCTCTATGAGGGCAAGGCCAAGCGTGTGTATGCGGTTGATCAGGACGATCGGGTGCTGGTTCAGTACAAAAACGATGCGACCGCCTTCAACGCGCTCAAGCGTGAGCAACTCGAGGACAAGGGGCGACTCAATTGTCAAATTTCAGCCCGTTTGTTTGAACTGCTCGAGCGCAACGACATTCCCACCCACTATCTCGGCCTGGTGGACGACACCTGGATGGCCGTTCAGAAGGTGACGGTGATTCCCATTGAGGTGGTGCTCCGCAATGTGGCCACCGGATCCCTTTGCAAGCAGACCCCCATTGCTCCAGGCACCTCCCTGGAGCCGGCCCTGCTGGATCTCTATTACAAAGACGATACCTTCGGTGATCCTTTGCTCACAGAAGCGCGGTTGGAGTTGCTTCAGCTTGTGACCCGCGAGCAGCGCCAGGCGATCGAATCGCTGGCCCGTCGTGTCAATGCCGTGCTCGTTCCGTTTTTTCGAAGCCTTGACCTGCAGCTGGTCGATTTCAAGCTCGAACTCGGCTGCAACACGGCCGGAGAGCTGGTGGTGGCTGATGAGATCAGTCCTGACACATGCCGCTTGTGGGACCTGCGCACGTCAGACCCCCAGCAACGGATTCTTGACAAGGATCGATTCCGCCAGGACCTCGGAGGGGTGATTGAGGCCTACGGGGAGGTCTGCAAACGTGTCCAAGGGGCCTGTCCCAACCCTCGCAACTACCGGTAAGGTCTCGGGAACATTGCGGCTTTCGGGCCGACTGCTCCCCCCTCCTTCATGGTCAACTTTTCCTCCAGTCGGACCAAGGACGTCGTTCGGCAGGGGGCGCTCGGCCTCGCTCTCGCCCTGCCGCTTCTGGCCACGGCCCCTGTGCGGGCACAAAACGAGCCGTCGCCCCAGGCGGAACCTGCCGCGGAGGCCGTACCCACCGACCCCGGCCAAACTGAGGCTCAGTCTCCCTCTCCGACCCCCGTTGAAGTGACGCCCGATCAGCCCCGCGTGCTGATCAGTGAAGTGGTGATCGAGGGCATCGCTGGACACCCTGAGCAGGAACGCCTCCAGCTGGCGGCCTATGACGCCATGGGCGTTCGGCCAGGCAGCCGAGTGACGCGTGATGAGCTCAAGGTTGACCTGGATGCGATCTACGCGACTGGCTGGTTCTCCGATGTGCGCATCGAACCGCTGAATGGGCCGTTGGGTGTGAAGCTTGTGGTGAAAGTGGCTCCCAATCCGGTGCTCACCAAGGTGCAACTGGAGCCCCTGGATTCCAAGATCACTGATCAAGTGATTGCGGACACGTTCAGCGCGGATTACGGCCGCACCCTGAACCTCAATCAATTGCAGCAGCGCATGAAGGAGCTGCAGGCTTGGTATGCCAAGGAGGGGTACTCCCTGGCTCGCGTGGCCGGTCCCAACCGGGTCAGCCCGGATGGTGTGGTGCAGCTGAAGGTGGTGATCGGCACCGTCGCTGGAGTTGAGGTGCAGTTTCTCAACAAGGATGGTGAAACCACCAACGAGAAGGGAGAGACCATCAAAGGCAAAACCCGCCCCTGGGTTGTGAGCCGCGAGATCTCGATCAAGCCGGGTGAGCCCTTCAATCGCAATCGGCTGGAAGCCGACCTCAAGCGCCTCTACAACACGTCGCTGTTCAATGACGTCAAGGTGACCTTGAAGCCTGTCGCGGGTGAGCCGGGCAGCGTCACGATCGTGCTTGGCATCGTCGAGCAGTCCACTGGATCCCTCTCAGGTGGCCTTGGATACAGCCAGAGTCAGGGTGTGTTTGGGCAGATCCAGCTTTCGGACACAAACTTGTTGGGTCGTGCTTGGAATCTTGCTCTCAACGTCACCTACGGCCAGTACGGCGGTCTCGCCAATTTCACCTTCACCGATCCCTGGATCAAGGGTGATCAACACCGCACGTCGTTCAGAACTTCCCTGTTTCTGAGCCGCGAGGTCCCCCAGGTTTTTAAGAGCCAGAACGATGGCAGCCTGCGCACGCTGCGTGATTACGTCGATAACGGCGGTGAGTACGCCTACTCCATCGAAAATCCACCGACATCCTTCAACACCAACAAATTCGACGATGTTGACGATGCTGATGCTGCCTTCCCAAACACCAGTTGGTTTGACTATGGCGGCGATTCAGTTGCTCTCCAGCGGCTTGGCGGCAATCTGATTTTTGCCCGTCCTCTCAATGGTGGTGACCCCTACAAGGATGTTCCTTGGAACGTGCTTGTGGGCCTTAACGTTCAGAACGTTCGCCCGATCAATTTCGCTGGCGATTCTCGTCCTTACGCCGTTCCCAATCGGAACATTGAGGACGACCGTATCTCGAACGATGATGTCGTGTGTGTGGCCTACAACTGTGCCACCGACAACAATTTGGCAGGCCTGCGTTTTGCGGCCACCTACAGCAATCTCAACGATCCCCGCAACCCAACCTCAGGCAACTTCTTCAGCATCGGAACAGAGCAGTTCGTCAGTGTTGGCGAGAACTCCCCCACGTTCAACCGTTTGCGCACCAGTTACACCCATTTCATCCCGGTCAACTGGTTGCGAATTGCCAAAGGTTGTCGACCGAAGGCCGGCGAAAAGGCCAATTGCCCTCAGTCCATTGGTATCCAGCTCAAGGCGGGCACGGTGATTGGGGATCTACCGCCTTACGAGGCCTTCTGCCTTGGTGGTTCGAATTCGGTGCGCGGTTGGTTTGACTGCGACCTCGCCGTAGGTCGGAGCTTCGGCGAAGCCACGATTGAATATCGCTTCCCAATCTTCAGCATCTTCGCCGGCGAGATCTTTGCTGATGCGGGCACCGATTTCGGTTCCCAGGCTTCGGTGCCGGGTAAGCCTGGACAACTTCTGGACAAACCAGGCTCAGGCTTTTCTGTGGGAACCGGTGTGATTGTGACCACTCCTGTTGGTCCCCTTCGCCTTGAGGCGGCCAGCCAGGACTTCACTGGTGACTGGCGCTTCAACCTGGGTGTTGGCTGGAAGTTCTGATGCACTCCTGGCCAGCTGATTACGACGGTGCCTGGACCCTCAAGGGGTCTGTCTGCCGTTCGGGTGTTGGTTTGCACAGCGGCGAGGCGGTCTCGGTGACCCTGTTGCCGAGCGAACGGCCAGGATTTTGGGTGTCATGGGAAGACCGCCCCGATCTGAATGCGATTCAGCTGGCACCTTCCCAGGTGCGGGACAGCCAGCTGTGCACCACCCTCGATTTCGGCGAACGTCGATTGGCGACGGTTGAACATCTGCTTGCAGCGCTAGCCGGCACTGGAGTGACCCATGCCGAGATGCGCGTCAGCGGCAGTGAGGTGCCTTTGCTCGATGGTTCCGCTCAAGGTTGGGTTGAGGCCATTGCGGAGATGGGGATGGTGCCAGCAGCCACGGCCGCCCCGCCCCGCCCGGTTTTGACGACGCCGCTGGTGATGCATCGCGGTAGCAGTGTGATTACGGTCGTGCCTGCCGATCGGTTCAGCCTGGTGGGTGTGATCGATTTTCCTCAGCAGGCCATCGGGCGTCAGCAACTCAGCCTCACGCTGACGCCAGAGTGCTTTGTTGAGGAGATTGCACCGGCACGCACGTTCGGTTTTCGTGAGCAGGTGGAGCAGCTTCGTGCGGCCGGACTGATTCAAGGCGGTGCCCTCGACAACGCCCTTGTTTGCGACGGTGATCAATGGCTGAATCCACCTTTGAGGTTTGACGATGAGCCAGTGCGCCATAAGCTCTTGGACCTGATCGGGGATCTGGCTCTGGTTGGTTTTCCCAAGGCACAGGTCTTGGTGTACCGGGGCTCCCATGGGTTGCACACCGATCTCGCCGCCGCCCTCGTCACCTCCACCCTGCCCTCCAGCTGAACTTCCATTGACCCAGGCTCCCACCACTCCCGCGGAACCGCTGCTCAGCAGTGAGCAAATCATGGGGCTCTTGCCCCACCGCTATCCCTTTGCACTGGTGGACAGGCTTCTGGAGCATGAGCCTGGAGTGCGTGCCGTGGCGATCAAAAACGTCACCTTGAATGAACCTCAATTTCAAGGGCATTTCCCCGAGCGTCCCTTGATGCCAGGGGTGTTGATCGTCGAGGCGATGGCCCAAGTCGGCGGATTGATCGTCAAGCAGATGCCAGACCTGCCCAACGGCTTGTTTGTGTTTGCAGGGATTGATAGGGTGCGTTTCCGTCGACCTGTGGTGCCCGGTGATCAACTGCGCATCAGTTGTGAGTTGGTCAGCCTCAAGCGTCAGCGGTTTGGGAAGGTGAAGGCGGCAGCCACTGTGGACGGTCAGTTGGTTTGTTCCGGGGAACTGATGTTCTCGATGGTGGACTGATGACCATGAGCGAGATCGCAGCCCAAGCCTCCACTGACAAGAACTCCGTTCAGGTTCACCCCTTTGCGAGTGTCGATTCCAGGGCCGAACTGGCTGAAGGGGTCGTCATCGGGTCCGGTGCGGTTATTGGTCCGGAGGTCCGGATCGGTCCCCAGACCTGGGTGGGTCCCAACGCCGTGCTGGATGGTCGCCTCACCATCGGCGCCCACAACCGCATTTACCCCGGAGCCTGCCTCGGACAGGAACCACAGGATCTCAAATACCGCGGCGCTCCCACGGAGGTGGTGATCGGTGACCAAAACACCATTCGTGAATGCGTCACCATCAATCGCGGCACCCTGGAAGGGGAAGTCACACAGATCGGCGATCGCAATCTGCTGATGGCCTACTGCCATCTCGGCCATTTCTGTCAGCTCGGCAATGACATCGTGATGTCAAATGCCATTCAGGTGGCGGGGCACGTGGTGATCGAAGACCGAGCCGTGATCGGCGGCTGCGTCGGTATTCATCAGTTCGTTCACATCGGCAGTATGGCGATGGTGGGTGGAATGACCAAGGTCGTTCGCGACGTTCCGCCGTTCTGTCTTGTGGATGGCCATCCAGGTCGTGTGCATGGTTTGAACAAAGTGGGTCTCCGCCGCAGCGGTCTGGCTGAGCAGCATGAGGGACGCGAGATGCGTCAGCTTCAGGAGATCTGGTCGTTGCTCTACCGGTCCGACCATGTGATTGCGGAGGGCCTCCAGTTGGCGCGTCAGCAGGAACTGCTCCCTGCCGCTGCCCACCTCTGCACCTTCCTTGAGGGGTCGATTGCCAAGGGCCGCCGTGGTCCGATGCCTGCCATCAGCCGCTGATGGTTCGCGTGCTGATCAGCACCGGTGAGGTGTCCGGGGATCTCCAGGGCTCTTTGCTGGTGGAAGCTCTTCAACGGCAGGCCGCATCCCGGGATCTGCCCCTAGAGGTTCTGGCGCTCGGAGGGCCGCGCATGCAGGCGGCTGGAGCTGAACTGCTGGCGGATACGGCTCCATTGGGATCGATCGGCCTATGGGAAGCCTTGCCGCTTGTGGTGCCCACCCTGCAGATGCAGGCCAAAGTGAAGCGCGAACTTACGGTTCGTCCGCCCGATGTGGTGGTGCTGATCGACTACATGGGGGCCAATGTGCGGCTGGGTCAACGCCTGCGCCGTGATCTGCCGCAGGTGCCGATCAATTACTACATCGCTCCTCAGGAATGGGCCTGGCGGATGAATGACGGTGGAACCAGCAGTCTGCTCGAGTTCACCGACCGGATCCTGGCGATCTTTCCTGAGGAGGCATCGTTTTATGCCGCCCACGGTGCGGAGGTCACCTGGGTGGGGCATCCCCTGTTGGATCTCACTGCCGACCAACTCCCCCGTGATGAGGCCAGGCGCCAGCTTGGCCTCGCCCCCGAAGGACAACTGCTGTTGCTCCTGCCCGCGTCCAGGCCCCAGGAGCTGCGCTATTTGATGCCGGTGCTTGCTGAGGTGGCGGCCCAACTCCAGGCCCGTGACCCAGAACTCTCTGTCATTGTTCCCGCTGGCTTGCGCCGGTTTGAACAACCCCTGGCCCAGGCTCTTGAGGTTGCGGGTGTTCGGGGTCAAGTGATCCCCGCGGCAGAGGCTGATGCCCTGAAGCCTGCGCTGTTCGGTGCGGCTGATCTCGCCCTCGGGAAGTCCGGCACCGTCAACCTGGAGTTGGCATTGCATGGTGTGCCCCAGGTGGTGGGTTACCGCGTCAGTCGCCTGACGGCCTGGGTGGCACGCCATCTACTGCGCTTTGAGGTGGATCACATCTCTCCGGTGAACCTTCTGCTCAAGGAGCGCCTGGTGCCTGAGCTGTTGCAGGACACGTTCACGGTCGACGACTTCCTTGCCCATGCCATTCCCTTGCTGGAAGACGCAGCATGCCGGGCCCGTGTGGAAGACGGCTATCGACGCCTGCGTCAGACCCTCGGAAGCCCTGGGGTGACCGACCGGGCTGCAGTCATCATCCTCGATTCCATTCCGCAATGATCCGCCGTTTGCTTTCAGCCCTCCTGCCCCTGGTGATGCTCACCACGTTGCTTGCCTCCAGCCCAATGGCTTGGGCTGGATCCATTGAGGAATCGATCCTGGCTGGGGGATGCTTCTGGTGCCTCGAGCACGACCTTGAGCGCCTTCCTGGTGTGCTGTCCGCTGAAAGCGGCTACAGCGGTGGTCATGTGGATCACCCCACCTACCGCCAGGTGAGCGGTGAAACCACGGGTCATCAGGAGTCTGTCAGGGTGCGATTTGATCCCAGTCTGATCTCCTACGCCACGCTTCTGCGCCATTACTGGCGCAATGTGGATCCCCTCGATGGTGAGGGTCAATTCTGCGACCGTGGGGATTCCTACCGACCGGTGATCTTCGCTGATGGTGCTGAGCAACTCGCGACAGCTGAAGCCAGTGCGAAGGCTGTCGCCCGTGAGCTCGAGGTGGCACGTTCGCTGATCAAGGTGGCGATTCAGCCAGCCGTTCACTTCTGGCCAGCAGAGCCTTATCACCAGAACTATGCCGATCGCAATTCGGTTCAGTACAACTACTACCGATGGGCTTGCGGCCGGGACAGACGCTTGGATGCTGTCTGGGGCGGGGAGGCCCGTGAGGGACATGCCTGGAAGTAAGGGGGTTCTGACAGCCCCCACGAATTTGCGCGGTTAATTGTGAGGAAAACCTGAAGGCGTTTGCCTGCTTGGGTGCGCCGACTGCTCAGTGAAGGTGAGGGTTTTCCCCCCTTTTCAGCCCCGGATTCGGTGACTACCATCCTGGTGTGATTCGTGGAAGAAATGTATGTATCTGCTGACCATCAAAGACGGTCTGGTCACACGTCACGTTGGTCCGTATCCTTCTCCGAAGCAGGCTTCCGATGATCTCGATCGGGTGTTGTCCTCCTGCTCGGACAGGGCGCGTTGGCAGATTCATGCCCTCGAGTGCCCGGGTGATGTTCGCTTTGGCCAGGGCCACGATGGTGAAACTCGTGTTGTGACAGCCATGGCGTCCTGACTCAGGCCGCCATGGGAGCGGCCAGAAGACCGCTGTAGAGCTGCTCCAGGGCATCAATATTGCGACTGAGGGTGTAGCGCTCCAGAACGCGCTCACGGGCACGGCGTCCCAGCTCTGCCGTGAGCACCGGTTGATCTCGCAGCACGGGCAGAAGCGTGCGCAACTGGGTGGTCACTCCCTGTGTGCTGAGAACGATTCCTGCACCATCTGCCAGGACCTCCCCATCGGCCCCTGCATCGGTGGCCAAGCAGGCGCATCCACTGGCCATTGCTTCCAAAAGGGCGATGGAGAGACCCTCCACCAAGCTGGGCAGCACAAACACCTCGGCTTCCTGCATCAGGGCCACCCTTGTGTTGAGCTCAGCCTCGTATCCCCACCAGAGCACGCTGTCATTGGTGTGAGCGTTCTCGAGGGTGGTTCGTAGAGGACCGTCACCCACAATCACCAACCTGCAGCCCGTTGGGTTGACCAACTTCCAGCCTTTGAGCAGTGCTTCAACGTTTTTCTCCGTCGAGACCCGCCCCATGTAGAGGAAGATTCGTTGATCTCCAAGGCGTTCCCGCACACGTCGGCGGCTTGCATCCAGTGGGGCAGAGCTGTTGCCAGAGGATGAATTAGTATGGCTGGTTGGCTGCCAGTGGTTTGGATCCACTCCGTTGGGAATCACTGCCAGACGGTCTTCTCTGACCCCCAGTCGGGCCAGAACATCCGCTTGAAGTTCCGAGAACACAATCACCCGGTCGTAACGCGCTAGCGCTGGTGCGTAGAGCTGGTAGGTGAGCTGCTGCGTGCCTGCGGTGAGGTTGCGCAGTCCCGCATCAAAGGCCGGGTGGAAGGTGGCCACCAGGGGAACGCCGAGCTGCTGACACAGATCTGGCAGGCGGAAATCCAGGGGAGAGAGGGTCAGGCTGGCGTGCACCAAATCGGGTTGCAGTCGTTCCAGTGATTCGCGCAACTCCCGCTGTGCCCGCGGCGAGGGGATGGTGTAGACCTGCGATTTGACCAGGTACGGAAGGCTGACATCTGGGTCGTTGGCCAGCAGAGAGGTCGTGCTGCCTGGAGCCCCCGGGTTGTCGAAATGGATGAAACTGGTCTGATGGCCCCTCAGACGAAGCGCCTCAGTGGTGCTCAGCCCGTAGGTGACGTTGCCGCAGAACGGTGACTTCTTTCCCAGCCAGGCGATGTGGGCCACCCGCTCTGTCATTCCCGTTTCTGAATTAGCAAGCTAGCAGTGCTCCCAGGGCCGCTCCAGCAGAGCTGCGATCAAAGCCATCAGCGCCAGCAACCACAACACTGGGCTCAGTCCCACGCTGCTCACCAGTGTTCCCGCCAGCACCAGAGGCAGGCTGAGGGCAATGTTGATCAGATTGTTCTGTAGGCCGAACACTCGACCACGCTGGGATTCCGGCGTTTCTTCCTGGATGGTGGTTTGGGCGGGGATCGCCACCAGTGCAGCACCCACACCGAGGATTCCGCAAAGGGTGAGGGTGCTGGCCAGTGACCCTTTGAACTGACTCAACAGCACGAGTGAAAAGGTGATCGTGCCCAGCCCTGCAGCCGAGAGCTTGCGGCGATTGAAGTGATGGCCGAGCTGGGCAATCAGTACGGCCCCGACCGCCATCCCCAGACCGCTCATCGCCAAGAGGGTGCCGAAACCCGAAGGTCCCAGGCTCTGAATCAGG
>JAYKIX010000085.1:0-15751 GCA_035286005.1 Synechococcus sp.
CCGCCCCAGATCGCCAGCAGCAGATAAACGGGAAGCAGTTCCAGTTCCCAGGCCAGGAAGAACAGGAGCATGTCCTGCACGGCGAACACCGCGATCTGGCCACCATCCATGGCCAGGATCAGAAAAAAGAACAGCTTCGGTTTGAAGGTGACCGGCCAGGCGGCCAGCACGGCCAGGGCTGTGATGAAGCTGGTCAGCAGGATCAGCGGCATCGAGAGTCCGTCAGCCCCGACCGCCCAGGTGAGGCCCAGATCGGGCAACCAGCTCACCCGTTCTGCCAGTTGCAGACCACTGATGCTTGGGTCGTAGCCGTCGAGATAGGCCCCGACGGTGATCAGGAAGGTGATCAGTGCGATGCCAAGCGCAAACCAGCGCACCTGCTTCCCTTCACCCTTGTCGGGAATGAACGGAACAATCAGCGCGCCGACGATCGGGAACAGGATCGACAGGCTCAGCCAGGGCACATTGGTCGAAATCGACTCAGGTCGCAGGCCCACCAGTTGCGGATCAAACGGGGGGCTGACGGCAAACTCCAGCACGGGCAAGCCTTTTCAGGTCTCGCTGGAGTGTAGAAACACCTGGCAATTTGAAAGCCTTCGATCGTCGTTGGGACACAGAGCGTCAGACAACGATCGAAGGCCTGGAGGATGGGGGAGACGAGCGATCAGCTGATCGGACTGCCAAGAACGCCGAATAACACCACCATGGCGATCACGCCGCCAAACACGATCAAGGCATAGAACTGCGCGCGTCCGGTCTCGAAATACTTGAGGCCCTCGCCACTGCCCAGGGTGAGCAGGCCAGTGAGGTTGACCACGCCGTCGACCACTTTGGCATCCACTTCGAGCACTTCCCGGGCCAGCTTGCGACTGCCGCGGACAAAGAGCTTCTCGTTGATCACATCGAGATACCACTTGTTGGCCAAGAAGGCATTTAGGGCTGGTACGCGCGCTGCCACCAGTTGGCCAAGGTCGATGGTGCGCAGGGCGTAGGCCAGAACGGCGATGGTGATGCCGGTGACCGAGATCGCCACGGAGGCGCCGGCCAAAGGCAGGAAGTCACCCCAGCTGAAGTGCTCGGCCATTTCCGCAGCTTCTTCAGGGTTGAGCAGGCCAGCAAAACGGCTGTTCCAGGGGGTGCCCAGCAGGCCGATCAGCACGGACGGAACCGCAAGCACGGCCAGGGGAAGGGTCATCGGCCATGGGGATTCGTGCACGCTGCCGCCATGGTGAGCGTGCTCCTCGTCGACGCTCTTGCCAGCAGCGGCCATCAGTTGGTGCTGCAAGGCACTGTCGTTGCCCCGGAATTCCCCTTCAAAGGTGAGGAAGTAGAGGCGGAACATGTAGAAGGCGGTCATGCCGGCCGTGAGGAAGCCGACGGCCCAAAGCAGTGGATAGGTGTTGAAGGCCTGGCCAAGGATCTCGTCCTTGCTCCAGAAACCCGCCAGAGGAGGGATGCCACTGATGGCAACGCAGCCGATGAAGAAGGTGATGGCCGTGATCGGCATCTTCTGCCGGAGCCCGCCCATCAGGCGCATGTCCTGGGCCAGGACAGGTTCATGCCCGACCACGTCTTCCATCGCATGGATCACCGAGCCGGAGCCCAGGAAGAGCATGGCTTTGAAGAAGGCGTGGGTCACCAGGTGGAACATGCCGGCGACCGGGGCGCCACAGCCCATGGCCAGCATCATGTACCCCAGTTGCGACACGGTGCTGTAGGCCAGACCTTTCTTGAGGTCCATCTGGGTGAGCGCGATCGAAGCCCCCAGGAAACAGGTGATGGTTCCGACCACGGCGATGACCAGGTCCACGCTTGGGAACTGGGCATAGAGCGGCTCCAGACGGGCGACCAGGAACACACCGGCGGCCACCATGGTGGCGGCATGGATCAGTGCTGAGATCGGTGTGGGGCCCTCCATGGCGTCGGGCAGCCAGACATGCAGAGGGAACTGGGCCGATTTGGCCATCGGTCCCATGAACACGAATAGGCAGAGAGCCAGTGCGGCCCAACCCGGAACTGTGCCATTGCTGATGGCGGCAGCCAGGCCATCGGCGATGCCCTGGAAGTCGAAACTGCCGGTGGCCCAGAAGAGGCCGAGGATGCCGAGAAGAAGGCCGAAGTCTCCGACCCGATTGACGATGAACGCTTTCTGGGCTGCGTGGGCGGCACCGTCGCGGTCGTACCAGAAGCCCACGAGCAGGTAGGAGCACATGCCCACCAGCTCCCAGAACACGTAGATCTCCAGAAGATTGGGGCTGATCACCAGCCCCAGCATCGAGCTGCTGAACAACGCCAGATAGGTGAAGAAGCGCACGTAGCTCTTGTCGTGCGCCATGTAGCCATGGGAATAGATCAGCACCAACAGGGCGATGGTGGTGACCAGGGCCAGCATCACGGACCCGAGGGGATCAACCACATAGCCCATGGGCAGGCTGAAGCTGCCGGCGCTGGCCCAAACAAACAGGTGTTCGACCGGAGGGGCGCCGCTGAGCTGTTCAAACAGAACGGCGTAGCTGATCACGGCAGCAGCACCCACACAGCTGAGCAGCAAGACGGCCACCGGCTTGCGCAAGCGATTGATGGTGCGGTTGAAACTGATCAATCCCATGCCGGTGATCAGTGCTCCAACCAGGGGGAGCACTGGGATCAACCAGGCGTAGTCAGCGGCCGAGTGCATCCAGACGAAGCAGGCTGCAGATGAGTGTAGGCAGCTCAGCCCAGCAGGCTCTCCAGTCGGGAGTGGAGAAACGCCGTGGTGCCGATCGGGATAAAGCGGTGCGCCCACCAGAACACCCCCACGGCGATGGCAATCCCCAGCTGGGCAGGGCGCAGAAATTCCGACCAGGTCAACTGCTGGCGGCCATCCAGCACGGCAACGAAGGGCACCACGGAGGTGCTGGCCTGTAACTCAGTGAACGCATCACCGAAGCGAGCCTGCAGGCGGCGATCGCCATGCCAGACGGCAAACAGGTGATGGCCGATCAGGCCGATGCAGGTGACCACCATGAAACTGCTGCCGATCCAGAGGGCATGGCTGAGGCACCAGAGGATCTGGCCGACCGCCTGGGGGTGGCGGCTGATGCGAATGATTCCGGTGGCATACATCCGCACCTGGGGTTTGAGCACGGCTGGGATTTCCAGCAGGTTGTAGGTGGCCGGATACAGAAACAGAAAACTGATGGCGGTCAGCACCCAGATCACGGGGATGAGGCCAGGCACCCCCTGCAGATTCCAAAGCCGGATCCCGTCGTAGCGGTGCGCCAGGAAGTAGCCGATCACCACGACAGCGGAAGGGATGCTGGCGGCGGCGAACAGCAAGCGCCAGGCACGGGCACCGATCTTGGCTTCAGCGCGGCTGCGCAGAGCGGCTCCGCCGCTGTGGATCACGGCGAACAGCACCAGAAGCGCAAACATCACCAGGCTGCTGTGATGAACGTTGCCGTGGAGGGCTTCGGTCACGGACCTCTGGGTTGAAGGATGCGCCGATTCTGAAAGCTCGGCGGCCATCCCCCCTACAGTTTTTTGGTTCTTCCTGCCCGGGTGGGCAGGCCCCCATGGCCGATCTGCCCTTCACCCTGGATCAACTGCGC
The DNA here is from genome assembly GCA_035286005.1 of Synechococcus sp. GTDB lineage: Bacteria > Cyanobacteriota > Cyanobacteriia > PCC-6307 > Cyanobiaceae > Synechococcus_C. The sequence continues at coordinate 3,591 of JAYKIX010000085.1, forward strand.
ATTCTGCGAGCCATCGTCAGCGAGGGCAGTTTCAAGAAAGCCGCGGACAGCCTGTTCGTGACCCAGCCGGCCGTCAGCCTTCAGATTCAGAACCTCGAGAAGCAGCTGGAGGTGTCGTTGTTTGATCGCGGGGGTCGCAAAGCCCAGCTCACCGAAGCGGGGCATTTGCTTCTTGGCTACTGCGATCGGATTCTCAGCCAGTGTCACGAGGCCTGCCGAGCCCTTGATGATCTCCACAACCTCAAGGGTGGATCTCTGGTGGTCGGTGCCAGCCAGACCACAGGCACCTATCTCATGCCCAGGATGATCGGGCTGTTCCGGCAGAAATACCCTGACGTGGCGGTGCAGTTGCACGTGCACAGCACACGCCGCACCGGCTGGAGCGTGGCCAACGGCCAGATCGATCTGGCGATCATCGGTGGTGAGTTGCCGTCTGAACTCAACGAGTTGCTGCAGGTGGTGCCTTACGCCAGTGATGAATTGGCGCTGGTGCTGCCGGTGAAGCACCCGCTGGCGCGCTTGATGGAACTGAGCAAAGACGACCTCTATCGCCTCGGTTTTGTCTGCCTGGATTCCCAATCCACCACGCGCAAGATGGTCGATCAGCTGTTGGCCCGTTCAGGGCTGGATGTGCAGCGGCTGCGGATCGAGATGGAGCTGAACTCGCTGGAAGCGATCAAGAACGCAGTGCAGGCAGGTCTGGGCGCCGCCTTCCTGCCGGTGGTGTCGATTGAGCGGGAGTTGAATGCCGGCACGCTGCACAAGCCTGCGGTGGTGGATCTGCAGGTGCGCCGCCAGCTCAAGTTGATCAGCCATCCCGCCCGGTATTGCTCCCGGGCCTCCGATGCCTTCCGCCGGGACGTGCTTCCCCTGTTCGCCAGCCCTGATAGCCCATTGCGCCAAGTGCGCACTGGGCTGTCGACGGCGGCGGAGGAGGGCGAAACCCGCCCTGCACAAGCTCAGAACTGATCCGCTTCCGGGGTCAGGCCTACGGAGTCATCGGCCACGCCCTTGGTGATGAATTTGTTTTCGCGCACGTCCGTTTGGTACACGCAGCGCACCACGGGTTTGTCACGAATCGAGCCGATGTAGGCAAAGGTGTTCATCCGCTGTTTGCACTCCCGCTCCTGGGCAGGGGTGATGGCCCCTTCCTTGCGCAGCACAGCCCAGTTCTCCCGTCGAATCACACAGCCGGCCTGCAAGGCCGGCTGTGTGACGAAGCTGCTCACCGGGTTCATGGTCGTGTACATCTCCACGTCCATCACGTAGGCACTGGCACCCCACTGCCGGCAGAACTCGGGATCAGGCACGGCCATGTCGAGCTGCTGGCTGCTGGCGATGTTGCCCTGATCGCCCTGGGTGGTGCTGGTCACTGCACTGCCGATGCCGATGCCCACCACGAGCACACCGGCCAGCACCGCAGCTGTGGCCGTATTGAATTTCATCCCGCCGCCACCGGGCTGTCCCCCCTGAGGCTGTCCGCCTGGAGGGCGTCCGCCAGGGCCATAGCGCCGCGAGGAGGGCTGGCGGTCGTAGCCACCCCTGTCATCACGGGAACGGATGTCGCGAGGACCTCTGCCTTCGGGGCCGTCGTAACGCGGCCGGTCGTAGGGGGAGCGGCTCACAGCAATTCAGGCGAGCGGGGCAGCCCCATCGAGTAGTTCAGCACCCGGCAATCGGGGTTGTAGCTCAGTTCTCCGGCCTGAAGCAGCTGACGGATGCAGCCTTCCAAGTCGGAGCCGATGCGGCGCAGGTTGTAATCGCTCAGCTCCGCACCGGCATGGCTCTCCACCAGCTCCTTGAACCGCTGCTGCACCTTGGCAACGCAGCTGTCGTTCCAGACGAATTCGTTGTCGGGGTCGAGGTCGAGGGTCAGCTGCTCGGGGTCTGGCACCAGGTTGTTGTTCTCCACCTTGGCGGTGAACAGCCGCACGTGGCGGGTGGTGCACTTGAGCAGGGTCTCAGCCATGGCAGCGATAGGTCCCGGCGAAAGCCGGAACGGCGGTTCGTCCGACTTTAGGAAGCAAGCGGGGGAGGGCAGCTTTTAAGGTTAGTTGCAATTTCAAACCACCACCATGCGCATCGCCATTGCAGGTGCCGGTCTGGCAGGACTCTCCTGTGCGAAGTACCTGGCGGATGCCGGTCATACCCCGGTGGTGCTCGAGTCCCGTGATGTGCTCGGCGGCAAGGTGGCGGCCTGGAAGGACGAAGACGGCGATTGGTACGAGACCGGCCTTCACATCTTTTTCGGGGCCTACCCGAACATGCTCCAGCTGTTCAAGGAGCTGAACATCGAGGACCGGCTGCAGTGGAAGAGCCACTCGATGATCTTCAACCAGCCCGAAGAGCCCGGCACCTACAGCCGTTTCGACTTCCCTGATCTCCCTGCTCCCGTGAACGGTGTGGCCGCGATCCTGGGGAACAACGACATGCTCACCTGGCCCGAGAAGATCAGTTTCGGGCTCGGTCTGGTGCCCGCGATGCTGCGCGGACAGGGCTACGTCGAAGAGTGCGACAAGTATTCCTGGACTGAGTGGCTTCGCCTCCACAACATCCCCGAGCGGGTGAACGATGAGGTGTTCATCGCCATGAGCAAGGCGCTCAATTTCATCGATCCCGATGAAATCTCCGCCACGGTGGTGCTCACTGCGCTCAACCGCTTCCTGCAGGAGAAGAACGGCTCTCAGATGGCCTTCCTGGATGGCGCCCCCCCGGAACGGCTCTGTCAGCCCATCGTTGAGCACATCGAGGCTCGCGGAGGCGAGGTGCACCTCAACAGCCCCCTGCGGGAGATCAAGCTCAATGCCGATGGCAGCGTCGCCTCCTTCCTGATTGGCGGTGTGAAGGGGCAGGAGACACGTGAAATCCACGCCGATGCCTATGTCAGCGCCTTGCCGGTGGATCCCTTCAAGCTCCTGCTGCCGGAGCCCTGGAAGCAGATGGACGTGTTCCAAAAACTCGATGGGCTGCGTGGGGTTCCTGTGATCAACCTGCACATGTGGTTCGACCGCAAGCTCACCGACATCGACCATCTGTTGTTCAGCCGGTCTCCGCTGCTCAGTGTCTACGCCGACATGAGCATCACCTGCCGGGAATATGAGGACCCGGATAAGTCGATGCTGGAACTTGTTTTCGCACCGGCGAAAGATTGGATTGGTCGCCCTGATGAGGACATCATTGAAGCCACCATGGGTGAACTGAAGAAGCTATTCCCCATGCACTTCAGTGGCGACAATCCCGCCACGCTGCGCAAATACAAGGTGGTGAAGACTCCCCTGTCGGTCTACAAGACCACCCCCGGTTGCCAGCAGCTGCGCCCTGACCAGACCTCGCCGATCAAGAACTTCTTCTTGGCTGGCGACTACACCATGCAGCGCTATCTGGCGTCGATGGAGGGTGCCGTGCTCAGTGGCAAGCTCTGCGCTGATGCGGTGGACCGTAAGCGCGACCAGCTGGCATCATCGACCCCTGTCAGCGCGCCGGTGTCGGCCTGAGTCATGCCCCTCGCCGCACTGGATCTCGACGCTGCTTACGAGAGTTGTCGGCAGGAAACCGCCACCTGGGCCAAAACCTTTTATCTCGGGACCCTCCTGCTTCCACCAGAGAAGCGCAGGGCGATCTGGGCCATTTACGTCTGGTGCCGACGCACCGATGAGCTGATGGACAGTGCCGAAGCCCAGGCTCGGCCTGTTGCTGAGCTGGCGGAGCGTCTCGACCGTTGGGAAGAGAACACTCGTGCACTGTTTGCCGGCAAGGTCTCCAGTGACCTTGATGCGGTGATGGTGGACACGCTGGAGCGTTTTCCCCAATCGATTCAGCCTTATCTCGACATGATCGAGGGTCAGCGTATGGATCTCAGCTGGACCCGCTATCCCACGTTTGAGGATCTTCGCCTCTATTGCTATCGGGTGGCCGGCACCGTCGGGCTGATGACCGAGGGTGTCATGGGAATAGATCAGGCTTACACCACTGCTCCATGGAGCAGTGTGCCCAACACGTCGGATGCGGCGGTGGCCTTGGGCATTGCCAATCAGCTCACCAACATTCTTCGGGATGTGGGTGAAGACAGGGGCCGGGGCAGGATTTACCTTCCGCAGGAAGATCTGCAGCGATTTGGCTACAGCGAAGATGACCTGATGGCCGGTCGGCTCAATGAGGCCTGGCGTGCCTTGATGGCCTTTCAAGTGGATCGCGCCCGCGACTGGTTCGCCCGTTCTGAGGCCGGCATTCGCTGGTTGTCGGCCGATGCCCGCTGGCCCGTTTGGACCTCACTGCGGCTCTACCGCGGCATCCTCGATGTGATTGAACAGCTCGACTATGACGTTTTTCACAACAGGGCCTACGTGGGCCGCCTGGGCAAGATGCTCGAGTTGCCGCGTTCCTTTGTGATTGCGCAGACCCGCTGACGCCTCCGCTTACTGGAGGTTTGAAGTTTTTCGCGTTGGCCTGAACTTGTGGTTCGGCTCAAAAAAAGAGCCCGAAACAAGGTGTCGGGCTCTTTCGATGGTGTGGACAGATCTGAGAATTCAGACGGCGGTTTTCTGGTTCGCGAGCAGGTCCTTGAGCTTGGCCAGCTCACCAGCCCAGCGGGGATCGGGAGCTTCCTCAGTCTTGGCGTCGCTGTGAACCACCTTGTTGACGGCTTTACGGGCGGAGCCAGGGGCATGGCCTGCGCCGGGGCCGCGGCGACCCGCGCCACCGGCAGTATTGTTGTCACGGCGCTCGGAACGCTCAATGCGTAGAGCGTTGCCGCCGAAGTCTTTGCCGTTGAGCTGTTCAATCACAGCATCAGCGACCTTTTCGTCGTTGATGTTGGCGAAACCAAAGCCGCGACAAGCACCGGTTTCACGGTCGAGCACGGCTTTGAAACGGATTCCTTCCCCGATGCTGGCCAGCAGGCTCTCCAGCTCTTTGGATTCAAAAGTCTGCGGCAGGTTGCCGACGTAAAGGCGAACGCTCATGGAAGGGGGGGAAGGATGAAAGATCCGGTCAGTTCGATCAATATCGACACTGCAAGGGCAGTTAATCACAGCGCGGTGGCTCGGTCGGCCGCTCAGCGGGTGGTTCGTCTGATCCGTCCCCATGCGTTGTCCACCAACGGCGTGCGCTCTCAAGGGCTGCTTCACGGGTCTCGAACTGGCCAAAGGCCTGCTCCAGCGCCAGATGCATCAACAGTTGTCCCAGGCGTGGTCCAGGAGCAAGGCCCAGCTCCCGCTGGAGTGTGGTGCCATCCAGAGGGGGGCGGGGATGGAAAAGGGGGTCGCTGGAGTCACGCCAGCGTTGGAGCCAGTGCACCTGGACGGATTCGGGAAGTTGCACGATCAGGGCCGGGAGGTCGTCGCCGAGGTCGGTGTGGAGTTTCAGTCGCCGCTCCTGGGCCAGGGAGGTGAAGCCGCGACCATCGTCTTGTTGTTGCCATCGACGCAGATGGCAACAACGTTGGAGCTGCCGGCGACTGAAGCGCAGTGCTTTGAGACCGTCATCACTCAGCAGACCTGTGAGGCGCACAAGGGGGAGTGCTTGGGCCTGTTCTTGAGTGGTGAGCAGCTTGGCTCGATCGGTCAGGTTGAGGGGGCTCCCACTGGTTTGTGGAGCGTGGTTGTGGGCGGCCCAGGGTGTGAGCAGACCGCAGGTGCGCAGCAGGGCAAGGGCCTGATCTGCATCTGGTGCGTTCACCAGTTTGGTGAGTTCGGCCTGGATTCGTTCCGGTGCGGCCTTGGGAAGCAGCGCCTGATGTTTCAGCAGCAATGGCCAGGTCTCCCTGGCGATTTGAAAGCGCAGCTCTGCTGCGAGCCGGATTCCCCGCAGCAGTCGGAGGGGGTCATCGATCAGGTTCTGTTCAGCCACGGCCGACAGTTGTTTGGCCTTGAGGTCGCTGAGGCCGCCGGTGGGATCCACCAGCCTGGGAGTAGGGCCCAAGGCAAGGGCAATCGCGTTGATGCGATAGTCGCGGCGTTGCAGATCGGCATCGAGGTTGGCTCCCTCCTGCCTGGCCAGGTCAATCGTCCAGCCGTTCACCGCAAGACGGGCCATATCCCGTTGCGCATCCAGCACCACGCAAGCCCCTCCGAACCGCTTGGCAAGGCTGCGGGTTTGCTCCAGGGCATCTGCAGGGACCACCAAGTCGAGATCTGGAGTGGCGCTCAAGCGACCCAGCAATGCATCGCGGATGGCCCCCCCCACAACGGCGCTGCCGGGTGGAAAGGCCTCGAGGGGGACAGGCCAGCGCTTTGGGGCCAGCGCATCCAGCAACAGGCCGGCCAACCGAGCGGGATCTGCCTCCAGAATGGAGCCCTCAGTGGTGGGGGGAGGCATGTGCATCTGTGTTGACTGCCACTGGGTGGACCGTTGTCAGGCCTATCACGCGGTTGAGCGCCAACATGGCGCAATCCATCTCAGCCTTGATCCCGATCTGGTGCCGAAACAGCCAAGGATTCATATCAGTGTGCTCGACCTCCCAGGAGGACAGGCCGGGGTGGAGTGGGATGTACGCAGTTGCGCAAGCTTCAAGGCAGATCCCGGCCGATGGCAACGGCTTCGCCCAGGGGTGGAGTTGCCGCGATGAGCCGCTGGGTCCTTGCGATGCATAGTTCCACCCCTGTGCTGGGGGTGGCGGTGGTGGATCTGGATGCACCTGAGACCAGCCGTCTTGTGTTGACACGCCCTGCAGGCCGTGAACTCACCAATGGTTTGCCTGGAGCTGTGCAGGAGGCCTTGCCGGCGTCTCAGTGGCCTTCCATCGTTCGTCTTGCCGTTGCCACGGGCCCTGGCGGCTTCACTGGCACCCGGCTCACGGTGGTCATGGCCCGCACGTTGGCTCAGCAGCTGGGGTGCCCTCTGGATGGGGTCAGTAGCTTTGCCCTAATGGCGCCCCGACTGGTGAACCAGGCCCGTCTGGAGGACGTCTCTGCTCCGTTTTGGATCCTTCAGGCCTTGCCCAGGCGCGGACAGGTGGGTGGCCTTTATCGGATCGACCACAACCAAGACGTGGTGGAGCTCACTCAGCCCCATTTGCTCAAAGACGACGCGTCGGTTACTCCAGCCCTGACCATGGTCGAGGACGTGGCCATGGACGTGGAAAGGCTTCTGGATCTTTGCTGTGCTGCTCATCACCGCCAACTCCCAGCCCCCTGGAGCACGGTCCTGCCGATTTATCCCACGTCGCCAGTGGGGGAGGTCTGAGGCCGATGGGTGCTCGTTGGTGGTGGATTGGAACGGCCGGAGTGCTTGGGATGGCCTGTGCAGGCCCATTGTTGCCCTACCGCCAGGCTTTGTTCACCTCTCACCCTCCCGAGAGGATTCTGGTGTTGGGGGGCGATGTGGACCGTGAAAAGGCCGGTCTCAAGCTGGCCCGCAGTCTCCAGTTGCCGTTGGTGGTGAGCGGGGGCAGCAATCCGGAATATGCCCATTGGTTGATGGTAGAGGAGGGGCTCTCGGAGAGTCAGGTGGCGCTCGACTATCGCGCTGAGGACACTCTCAGCAATTTCACGACCTTGGTGGATGATCTGCGAGCTGCTGGAGTCCAGCACGTGCTCCTGGTCACCAGTGAAGACCATCTCCCTAGGGCGCTCACGGTGGGGTCAGTGGTGGCGGGGAGCCGAGGCATCAGGCTCACCGGTGTGCCGGTGTCCTGTGGCGTCGATTGCGTGAGGGAGAGTCCCAGCAAGCTCTGGGGTGATGGCTTCCGTTCCCTGGCCTGGGTTTTGACTGGTCGTGATCTGAAACCTTGGGCCCGAGCTCAGTGGGAGCGGCTGGTCAGCAAGCCCTGATCAAGCAGGGCGTTGATGCGTCGCTGCAACTCCAATGTGGTGGCTTCCAGGTCAGGTTTGCGCCGACTGGCCGGGGGTGGGATCGGTTCGCCGACCCGCAGTTGGATCGGCACCAGCCGCAGTCTGGTTTGGCCAGGGCCAAGCGCTCGATGGCTGTTGAGGATGGCCACAGGAAGCAATGGGGCACCGCTCCGGGCTGCCAACAGCGCCGCTCCGGGCATGGGTTGGTTCACCCGACCATCGGGTTGACGGGTGCCATCCAGGAACACTCCGGTGGCCCAGCCTTCCTGAAGGCGTGCTGTGGCTACGCGAATCGCTTCCCTGTCGCTGGCTCCTCGTTTCACCGGGTAGGCGGCCAAGGCTCGAATCAGGGCGCCAAGCAAAGGCACACGAAACAGCTCCGCCTTGGCCATGAAGGCCACGGGCCGCCCGAGCGCATGCCCCAGCAGAGGGGGATCCAGATGGGAACCATGGTTGGCTACCACCACCAAAGGTCCTTGCTTGGGCACGTGGTGCAGACCGCTGGTGCGACCTCGGAACAGCCCTCGGAACAGAGGGAAGACCAGCAGAGAGCTCACCAATCGGTAGGTGAGGCTTGGTCGGGGTGAATGCACCTCCAGACTTAGTGCGTCCTGGGCTGGCTGAGGCAGTGCCACGATCAGAGCCCCAGATCGGCGGCGCTAGCCAGCTGGCTTGTCACCACGCCGCTGAGTGAACGCTTGGCCAGGCCGCTGAGCACGTTGCCGGGGCCGATTTCCACCAGGGTGTCCACACCAGCTGCAGTCATGGCGGTCATGGTTTCGCGCCAGCGCACGCCACTGGTCATTTGGTCGCGCAACCGTTGTTTGATCACGGCCCCATCGGAGCAGGGGTTGGGATCGGTGTTGCTCAGTACAGGCACTCGGGCGTTGTCGAACGCAAGGCCCTCCAGGTGATCGGCAAAGGCGGCAGCGGCTTCCGCCATAAAGGGAGAGTGGAAGGCGCCGGACACGGGCAGGGGGATCGCCCGCTTGCAGGTGAGTTGCTCGCTAACCGCTTTCACTGCATCAGGGGTTCCAGAGAGCACCACCTGCGCGTCACTGTTGTCGTTGGCGATCACCACACCCTCCTGGGCTGCCACGAGGGACTCCAGTTGGTCGCGATCAAAACCAATCACCGCGGTCATCGCACCACCGCCGGCACCCGCCATCAGGGTGGAGCGTTTGAGCATGAGCTCCAGTCCTGTACCTGCGTCGAAAACCCCTGCGGCATAGAGAGCCACCAGTTCGCCCAGGCTGTGACCAGCCACCAGGGCAGGTTCGCGTCCTTGGCGGCGCAATTCGTCCACGATCAACGACTCCACCACAAACAGGGCGGGCTGAGTGTTGCGGGTGTCGTTGAGGTCGCAGGGGCCATCACCCTCGATTGCCTCACCTCGGCAGATCGCCAGTAGATCGCGACCCATCAGTTGCGAGGCCAGCGCAAAGCGCTCTTCAGCGCCAGGCAGGCTGAGCACAGGATCGGCCATGCCGACTTTCTGAGACCCCTGTCCGGGGAACACCCAGGCGATCGCCATTGAAAAGCGTGCGTTTCTGGAGGGAGCCTACGAGGGTCCCTGCCAACGCAGAAGTGCAGCTCCCCAACTGAGGCCGGCCCCGAACCCGCTGCTGGCGATGCGGTGCCCAGGTTGGATGCGACCATCTCGCACGGCCTCGTCAAGCATCAGGGGGATCGTGGCTGCTGATGTGTTTCCGTAGTGGGCCAGATTGCTCAGCACCTGGCTGTGGGGAATCGCAAAGCGGTCGGCGACCGCATCGAGAATCCGCTGGTTGGCCTGATGCAGCAACAGCCAGTCGAGTTGATCCGCTGATGTGCCGGTTTCGCTCAGCAGAGTTTTCAGGATGGCCGGCACTTCTCGCACCGCGAACTTGTACACCTCCTGACCGATCATCTGAATGGGCTCATAGCCACCGCGCTGGTGACTGCTGTCGCCCACGAGCGCGCCTCGATCTCCCGACTGGGGCACATTCAGGCACTCGCCTCGGCTGCCATCGCTGCGCATCTGGAAACCCAGGAGGCCATCGTTGTCTGAAGGGCATGCCTCCAAGGCCAGGGCACCAGCGGCATCGCCGAACAGCACGCAGCTGCGGCGATCATCCCAGTCCACCCAGCTGCTCAGCTGGTCGGCGCCGATCACCAGCACGCGCCGCATGGCCCCTGTGCGCAGGAACTGCGAGGCGGTGATCAGGGCAAACAGGAATCCACTGCAGGCCGCAGTGAGATCGAAGGCCACAGCGTTTCTGGCCCCGAGCAGGGCCTGCACCTTCGGCGCCGAACCGAAGAGGTCATCCGGTGTTGATGTGGCGAGCAGCACGAGATCCAGGCTTTCGGAATCCCACCCAGCCATCGTGAGCGCTTCTTTCCCCGCTTCTGCTGCCAGGGTTGAGAGTGATTGCTCAGGGCCGCAGATTCGTCGGGTTTGGATACCGGTGCGGGTTCGAATCCACTCGTCATTGGTCTCAACCCGCTGGCCGAGTTGATCATTGGTGATGCATTGCGCGCCACGGGCACTGCCGCAGGCCACCAGGGCCACGCCGCCGGAGGGTCCGGAGTGTGGAGCTGATCCAGCCAAGAGCGATGCCAGACGAAGTGGCGTCAGTCAATCACAGTCGCGGCAGGTTGGAGTGGACTCAGGCCCCCACGGGGCTTCCGCTCTGACCCAGTGCGGCGAGATCTTCCATCACGCCATGGCTGGCGGCGGAATGGGCCAGGCGTAGCGCGCTGAGCACAGAAAGGGCCTTGCTGCTGCCGTGACCGATGACGCAAATGCCGTTCACCCCCAGCAGCAGGGCGCCGCCATGTTCAGCATGATCGAGTCGCTTCTTGATGCGCTTGAGGTTGCTCATCAGGAAAGCTGAGCCCACCTTGCCGCGGCGGCCGCGGGGTAGCTCGACCTTGAGCACGCCAAGCAGAACGCTGCCCACTGACTCGAGGAATTTGAGCAGCACATTGCCGGTGAAGCCGTCGCACACCACCACATCGAAGGCGCCGGAGAGCACATCGCGGCCCTCGCAATTGCCTGCAAAGTGCAATCGCTGTTCCTGTTGAAGGAGAGCGTGGGTTTTGAGAGCGAGGTCGTTACCTTTGCACTCCTCCTCGCCGATGTTGAGCAGTCCCACCCTTGGCTGGGCCACCTGCAGCACATCACGGCTGTAGATATTGCCCAGGAGAGCGAATTGGTGCAGATAGGACGGCTTGCAGTCCATGTTGGCGCCAACATCCAGCACCAACACCGGTTGCCCAGGATCCTTGGTGGGGAACAGGGCTCCGATGGCAGGACGCTCGATTCCGGCCAAACGCCCCAGCCTGAAAATTGCCGAGGCCATCACAGCCCCGGAATTGCCGGCTGAGTACACGGCCAGCGCCTCGCCCTTCTTCACCAAATCCATGGCCACGTTGATGCTGGCGTCGCGTTTGCGCCGCACCACCGTGGCCTCTTCGTTCATCTCCACGGAGGGGCCGCTGGGCACCAGATCGAGATAACCCGACTGGATGGCTTCGGTCATGGCTTCCGTGAGCCCCATCGCGTCTGCGGCGTCTCTTACACGATCGCTTTCGCCGACAAAACGGATGCGAAGAGGAAGGCGTGCAATCGCTTCAAGACAGCCTTCAAGAATCGGACCCGGCGCGTGGTCGCCGCCCATGCCGTCAACGGCTACCCAAAGGCGGTCGGCGTCGTTGATGGCGGCATCACCACTGGTACCACCGCCCTGGAGCCGGCGCAGGGGGTCAAACACCAGGGGTTGCAGAACCGTTCCCGCCACGGATCCCGCACTTGACACCACCGTGCCCGCCATCGTTCCGGCGCTTGAGACCATGGTTCCCGCGACTGAACCCGCGGCAGATGCCGAGTTGGTTGCGGTGCCCACCAAGCTGGTGACAGCTGCGTTCCTGCGATACCAGATCACCAGGCGACGCACGGCTTTGGGCCGACGCGACTTTGTCCGAGGAGACGGATCACTCACGGGTGGGGTCGCGGCGGAATCAGGGTCCTTCGGAGGCAACGGAATCAACGATGCGCTGGAACAAATAGCCGGTGCCGCGAGCCGTGAGGATCAGCTCGGGGTTTGCCGGATCATCTTCCAGTTTGGAGCGAAGCCGGGAAATATGGACATCCACCACCCGGGTATCCACATGGCGCTCGGGGGTATAGCCCCAAACCTCCTTGAGGATTTCCCCGCGGCTGAAGGGCTCTCCTGAGCGGCTCACCAGAAGCTCGAGCAGGCTGAATTCCATGCCGGTGAGGCGGATGCGCTCATCACCGCGGAATACCTGCCGCTTGTTGGTATCAATGCGCAGGTCAGACACCTGAATCACCCCAGAGTTGGGGATGCCCGCCACCTGTTCCTTCTC
>JAYKIX010000086.1:0-4543 GCA_035286005.1 Synechococcus sp.
GCGGGCCTGATTGCCAGCACGTCCAAGCACCGGGATGAAATTCAGGCGGCCGTGATGCCGATCGTGGGCCTGTTCGCCACGGTGTTTTTCGTGCTGGTGGGCGCCGGCATGGATCTCTCGGTGATCAATCCATCCGACCCAGCAGCCCGTTCGGCCCTGCTGGTGGCTGGCTTCCTGTTCGCGGTTGCGATTGTGGGCAAGGTGCTGGCCGGTTGGGCCGTGTTTAGCAAACAGAAAACCAACCACCTCGTGGTGGGTCTGGGGATGATGCCCCGTGGAGAAGTGGGATTGATCTTTCTGGGATTAGGCACGGCTTCCGGTTTGCTTGATCCAGGTCTGGAAGCGGCCATCCTGCTGATGGTGATCGGCACCACCTTCTTGGCACCGGTGCTGTTGCGGCTCGTGCTCAAAGGCAAGCCCCCGGAAGATGGCAATCAGATTCCCGAGGAATTCGTTGCTGATCCCTTGGCGGGTGCGCCTTGAGCGTTAGTCCGATCGCTTGGCCGCCATCAGCAGCAGGCTCCAGCCCACGGTGATCAACGCCAGGCTCGAGCCCCAGCCGGGGCCCAAGGTCCAGCTCAGCAGCAGTTGCACCACAACACCAACCCCCAGGGCAAGCAGCAGGCTGCTCAACACCAGGGCGATCTGCTGCCAGTGGGCACTCAGCGGGCCTTCTTTCAGGCTGTCCTCAAATCGGCTTAAGGGCCCACTCAGTGGGATGAAAAGGGCCAGTGCCCAGAACAATGCGCCGCGCAGGGTGGCGGGATCGGTGAGGGGCCCGTAGCCGAGATCAAAGGTGTTCAAGGAACAGGCTTGGGCAGGGCTCCTTAGCATCACCGCTCGAGGACAAGCTTGTCGTGACCCTTGCACCAGAAGCAGCTCCGGAAGTGGTTGGCGACCTCGTGAGCCTGCGCCTGCCTCAGACCCTGTCTGAACCCTGGGAGTACGAGGGGCAGCGGGTGCATTGTTTGCGCTGCGGCCCCACGGAACCTGCAGCCGCTGACGCCCACTCCCCTGCTGTGTTGCTGGTGCATGGTTTTGGTGCTTCCACCGATCATTGGCGCCACAACATTCCCGTCTTGGCTCGCACCCATGAAGTGCATGCCCTCGACTTACTCGGCTTCGGGCGCAGTGCCAAGCCGGCGGGACTCACCTACGGAGGTTCTCTGTGGCGGGATCAGCTCACGGCTTACATCCAAGAGCGGATTGGTCGTCCCACGGTGATCGCCGGTAATTCCCTGGGGGGTTTCGCGGCTTTGGCCGCCGGTGCCGCTTTGGGTGATGCCTGTGCCGGCGTGGTGTTGCTCAACGCCGCCGGTCCTTTCAGTGACGAGCAACGGCAGCCCCAGGGCTGGGGGGCGATCGCCCGCCAGACCATTGGCATGGCCTTGCTGAAAAGCCCGGTACTCCAGCGTCTGTTGTTTGAAAACATGCGCCGGCCGGCCACGATTCGACGCACCCTCAATCAGGTGTATCTCGATCGCACCAATGTGGATGACGAACTGGTGGAGGCCATCCGCTTGCCATCCACCGACCCAGGAGCGTTTGGCGTGTTCCGCACCGTCTTCGACATCCCCCGCGGGCAGCCCTTGGATGAATTGTTTGCTGACTTGAAGGCACCGCTGCTGTTGCTTTGGGGGATTCGCGATCCCTGGATCAATGCGGCCAGCCGCCGAGCCAGCTTTCAGCGCCATGCGCCGGAGGCCACCACGGAGGTGGTCCTTGAGGCCGGTCATTGCCCCCACGATGAGGTGCCTGAACAGGTGAACGCTGCCCTGCTGGATTGGTTGGGCACGCTGGCGAGTGGTTAGGCCTGTGCAGGCTGGTTGGTGGCTGCAGCACCGCGTGTTGGCTGCACAACCGACCTGGGCCAGTGCCCTCAGTACGGTCGCGCCACACTGGAGCTGCCTAAGCCCATGGCCATGACGCTCATTCAGCAGTCCGCGCCCTATCCCCACTGGGAATTTGTCCATCCGGGCAGTGGTGATCGCCTGCGGGTCGTGCCCGAGCGTGGCGGCCTGGTGACGGAGTGGAGTTGTGGCGGGCGTGAGTGGCTGTATTTCGATCAGGAGCGCTACGCCAATCCCGCCAACAGCATTCGCGGTGGGATTCCTGTGCTGTTCCCGATCTGCGGCAATCTGCCGGGGGATGTGTTGCCGGTGAATGGGGTCAATCACACCCTCAAGCAACACGGCTTTGCCCGTGATCTGCCTTGGCAGCTGCAGTTGCTCGACGATCAGAGCGGCATCCAGCTCAGCCTGACGGACACCGCCCAGACCCGTGAGGCGTTCCCGTTCCCCTTCCGGGTGGTGATGGCGGTGCGGCTGCTGGCCCAGGCCCTGGAGATTCGCACCACCATCAGCCACACCGGTGATGGTGCCGTTGCGATGCCCTTCAGCTTCGGGCTGCACCCTTACTTCACCATCACCGATCTGAGCCGCACCCGTTTGGAGGGCCTGTCTCCCCGCTGCCTCAACCACCTGGAGATGGCGGAGACCGATACCGCCGGGCAGTTGGAGCGCCTGGCCCAGGGGGTGGATCTGCTCAGTCGCCCCTCCGGCCCTGTGACGCTGGTGGATGATCTGGCAGGAACCCGGGTTCAGCTCGACCATCCGGCACCGTTGGACCTCACCGTGGTCTGGACCGAGCCGCCCCGCCCCATGGTGTGTCTGGAACCCTGGACCGGTCCGCGTCAGTCCCTGATCAGTGGTGATCGCAAGCTGGAGCTGGCGGCCGGCCAGAGCCTTGAGCTCTGCTGCACCTATCGGGTCAGTCAGGGCTGAGCTCTTCAGATCAGCCGTTATCGGAAGGGATGGGCGACCCCGGGCAGGCGGCCGCGGTTGAGTTGCTGCAGGGGGTCGAACTGGCGCTTCACCGCTTCGATCAGGGGCCTGGATGGAGCATCCGTCCAGGCATCAACCGCAGTGCTGTGGGTCGACGGCTGTCGCAACACACTCAGCCGGCCCCCCAGGGCTTCAATGCGCTGGCGCAAGCTCTGCAGTTGGTCACTGCGGGTGGAGGCATCCATCGGAATCCAGCCATCACCACTGCCGGAGCCGGCGGCCAGCTGCCAGTGCCATCCCTGCAGCGCCCGCAGTTCGTTGCTGTGGAGCAGGGCCTGCACCTGGGTGGGGGCCAGGCTGAGTCGCACTAAACCAGGCGGCGTGGCTGTAGTGCTGGTCTCCTCAGGCGGCAAGGGACCCTCCCAGGGGTGTGGTTCCGCGCTCAGCTGGTGGAGCTCGGCGAGGGACCGGAGGCGGTTCAGCTGGTCGTCCACCGCCGCATCACTGACGCTGGCCACCCCCACCTGGATCCGCAGCGGTTGCTCGGGGCTGCATTGCCAATTGAGAAGCTCGGGGGTGAGGGTGCTGGCCACCACGTCGGCGCGCCAGGCCTCCAGCGCTTCGAGGGGGCCGTGGATCACCAGCAGGGCCCGGGCCGGACGAATCGGCTGCACCCGCAGGGTGAGTTCGCTGATCAGGGCCAGGCTGCCCCAGCTGCCGCAGAGCAGCCGCATCAGGTCGTAGCCGGCCACGTTCTTCACCACCCGGCCGCCGGCATGGGCTTCGGTGCCATCGGTGCGGATCAGGCCGATGCCGATGATCTGGTCGCGAACCCCCAGGTGGCGATGGCGCAGGCCTCCTGCGAGGCCTCGGGCCACCAGCCCTCCCACCGTTCCCCCTGAAGCTGTTCCCGCTGAAGCAGCGTCATTCAGGTGGGTGCCCAGGGGCCAGTCGACGGGCAGCCATTGCTGGTGTTCCGCCAATTGTGCTTGCAGATCGGCGAGGGGAAGGCCCGCCTGCACGGTGATGGTGAGGTCGTCGACGGCATGGTCGAGCACGGCGTTGCAGTGGCGCAGGCTGAGCACCGGAGCCGGTTGCAGCTTTGCTCCCCAGCTGAGACGGCTTCCCAGACCGGAGGGGATCCAGGGGCTAGCGCTGGCGTGCAGTTCGCGCACCGCGTCTTGCACAGCGACCAGGGTGTCGGGCGCGATCGTCTCGATCGCGGCGGTTGTGGCGAGAGATGGGCTGCTGATGGGATCGCGGTCGTGCCGAGAATGATGCTGCCATGGGCATTGTCGCGATGAATCCACTGCTGCGTTGGTTGATGCACCGCGGTCTGTTGATCCCATCCCTTCTGGCAGGGCCTGCCGTTCTGGCGCAGGATGCGGATCCCTTTCATCCAGACGCCTCAGGCAACTACCAGACCAGTCAGACCATGGGGAATCGGGGTCTCTATGAGGTGCGGCACTGGCTGGTGGTGGACCGCGATCCAGAAGGAACCCATTGCCGCTCAATGGATGATCTGCAGCCGCTGGGCCGTGTGGGGTTCGGGCGTTTGCTGGAGACCGCTAGCCCTGGACCTGGCCTCAACCAGGCTGTGGTCACGCTGCAAGGCCAGACCTGGCTCCGCCTGCGGATTCCGGATTGGGATACGCCCCCAGTCATGCCAGCGACGCAAGCCGCACCGGATGCCTGCTTGGTGCGGGCCAATGCGCAGTTTGTTGTTCCGGTGAACGTGATTGATTTGGATCACGTGATCT
>JAYKIX010000087.1:0-3729 GCA_035286005.1 Synechococcus sp.
AAGCTGTCATCCGGGGTCGATCTGACGATGGCCCAGTGGCACCGCAAACGAGACAACGGCCTTTTCAATCGCGCATCGCAGTGGAGTGCCACGCAGAGGATCCAGGTGATTCAGCGCGCCATCGATCTGGCCCAAGAGCGCGGATGCTTTCGAATTTCGATGCCACAGCGCTGATGCGATGCATCGCCTCGTTCTGAACGGTTTCCAGCGAGGTGGCGGCTATTGGGTGGTTGTTGTTTAGGCCTTGGCCACGCAGGTGGCGGTTTGTCTGCTGGGAAGCGCCATCATGTCGTGTCTTGCCGTGCCGTTTTTCGATGGCGGATGTTGCTGGATGCGATCAGGCGCTCACATGGGAAGCGCTGGAGGCCATGGCGCCGGCGCCCATGGATCGCATCAACGGCCCCACCAATGCTCAGGCCGATCTGCGTTTGTTCGGTCAACCGGAGGCGGCCGTCCGGGTCACGCTTTACCGGGATCATCACGCGTGGTGCCCCTACTGCCAGAAGGTCTGGCTATGGCTGGAATTCCGCCGTATTCCCTATCGCATCCGCAAGGTGACCATGCGCTGTTATGGGCCCAAGGAGCCTTGGTTCACGGCGAAGGTGCCCTCGGGCATGTTGCCAGCCCTCGAACTCGATGGTCGACTGATCACCGAAAGCGAGGAGATCTTGATCGCCTTGGAGAAGGCGTTTGGTCCGCTCGGAGACTCGATGTTGAGTGCATCGGTGCGGGAGCTGCGGAAGCTGGAGCGACTCCTGTTCCGAGCCTGGTGCATCTGGCTGTGTTCACCTGGCCTCTCGCGGCAACAGGATCAACGGGCTCAGGATCAGTTTCAGGGGATCGCCCGCCGCATGGAGCAGGCCCTTGAGGCTGGTGGTGGCCGATGGCTTGATCCGTTGGAGCCGGATGGATCGGCGCCTGGCACTGCCGATCTGGTGTTCATTCCCTACGTGGAACGTATGAACGCCTCCCTCGCTTACTACAAAGGATTCAGGCTGCGTGCCAAGCATCCAGGCATCGACCGTTGGCTCACGGCCCTTGAAACTTTGCCCACTTACAGGGGTACGCAAAGTGATTTCCATACCCACGCCCATGATCTGCCGCCCCAGATGGGAGGGTGCTGGCCGAATGGTCTGGATGATCAGCGTGCGGATGCCAAGGCCATTGATTGCGGCGATGGCCTTGGTGAGCATGAACAGTGCTTCGGAGGTGATGCTGTGCTGGAAGCGCTTGGTGCACTTGCGCCCGTGCTCCGCCACCGTCAGACCTTGATGAGCCGGAATCCGCTCGGAGAGAACTTCGATCAACCATTGCGTGCGGCGCTCACCTTGTTAACCACTGGATTGACGGTCAGTCCTGAGAGGGGCTCTGCGCTTGGATTGCGTTATTTGCGCGATCGCATTTCCGTTCCCCGTGACATGCCGTTGCTCAGTGGCCGGCTGTTGCGACAAGCGCTTGAACAGACCGCTGCCCTTGATGGAGAAGCCCAGCCGGAGCCCCTGCCCCTGCAGCATCGCTTTGATCAGGATCCGAGACCGTTCAGTGCAGGCGATGATCACCTGCACTGAACACCCCAGCTGTGATGCCGACTGTTGCCCTGCTTGGAACTGGCCTGCTGGGCAATGCGATCGGATTGCGCCTGCTGAAGCAGGGCGTCACCCTCAAGGTTTGGAACCGTAGTGCGGAGAAATATGCGGACCTGGTGTTAGCGGGAGCGACTCCGATCAAACAGCTCGCGGGTGCCGCAAGCGGTTGCGACACCGTGATCACCGTGCTGCGTGATGGACCGGTCAGCGCCAACGTGGTGGCGAATCTTGGCGACTTCGGAGGTGCCTGTTGCATGCCCATGGGCACGATGGGCATTCATGAGTCACGCGATCTTGCTGTTCAGGTGGACAGACAGAACGGTTGTTATCTCGAGGCTCCTGTGTTGGGAAGCAGGCCGGAGGCCCTCACGGGAAGTCTCCTCGTCATGGCTGGCGGCGATCGGGCGGTGTTTGAGGGTCAAAGGCCCTTGCTTGAGCTGCTTGCCGAGCAGCCCAGGCTCATGGGTGCGATCGGAAGTGGTGCCGCCAGCAAATTGGCGCTGAATCAATTGATCGCCAGCCTGACCCATGGCTATTCCCTAGCCCTGCGCCTTGTGCAGGCCTCCGGCCTTGATGTGGAGTGTTTCATGGAGGTTTTGAGGCCATCCGCTCTGTATGCCCCCACGGTCGACAAGAAGCTGGCGCGGATGCTTGGTAAGGATTACGCGAACCCAAACTTCAGCACAGGTCTGTTGCGCAAAGACCTGGGTCTGTTTCTTCAGGAAGCCGCGCTGTGTGGCGTTGATGCCTCCGGGTTGGACAGCTTGATGCGCCTGTTGCAACGGGCGGAGGGAACGGCCCTCGATTCAGGTGATTACTGCGGGCTGCATGAACTCACCGACCGCTGATCCGTTCAAAGCGACAAATACCAGCGGATCACAGCCATCACCTGTCCAGCGGGGCCATGGCCAGACAGCAGCTCGCCGATCAGTGCCGCAGCGAAGCCAACCATGGCGACGCGGCCATTCAGCCGTTCAACCCCCGCCAACAGTGTCGTATTCCATGGACGTCGCGTTGTCAGCCCCTCTCCAAATGCTTCGAGGGGTTCGTAGCGATAGCCGTCGTGAGGCACGTGTTGCTGGATGAGATCACAAGACCATAAGTGGATCGGTCAGGATCAGCGCGAACACAAGACAACCACCCCATGGCGTCGTTAGCGGCCGATCAATTGCTCACCCTGTTCACAAAGCCCTACGGCCAGCCAGCACCGACGGAACAGCAGTGGCGGGCGCTGTATGCCGATGATGTGCATTTTCGAGATCCGACCCAGGAGCGCCATGGCCTCGATGCATATGTCAAGGCGCAGCAGGGGTTGATCCAACGCTGTGATGACGTCTACCTCACTCCTCTTGCTGTTGTTGTGGATGGCGAGACGGCTTTCGTGGAATGGGAGATGGGGCTGAAAATCAAAGGCCTTGAATTTGTTTATCCAGGGGCAAGTCGTTTACGGCTTAACGACGAAGGCAAGGTGTGTGATCACTGCGACTATTTCGATTTCGTGGGCCCCACCTTCGCGCCGGTTCCCTTGATCGGAGGCTTCGTGCGATGGCTTTACAAGCGGTTTGTGGATTGACGGTGGAGATCTGCAGAAAAACGGAAGACATCCGCGAGTTGTGATCGATCAGACAGTCTCCCCGTCGCATTTGGGGGAAGGTCGTCACATGATCTTGTTTCCGTTGCTTCGCTATGGAGGACTGCGTCTATCTCAATCAGTCGCCCAAGATGGTGGTCTTGAAATGTATCGGAGCGAACAATTTTTACCTTGAGAAGGTGGTGATGCCGGCAGAGCATCTTTGGTTTGTGGCTCCTTTGGAAGCACGGGTTGAGATCTGGCAGATGGCAGTCAACGGCCAGCTGTTGAGCGTGCGGGGTGAGGTGCAGGAGTTCCTGGCGACGGCCGTTTCCCCTGCCGACCACAAAGCTGCCTGAGCCTGTCTGGGGGCACGTGGGGTGAGGACGGGCCAGAATCACCCCATGCACGACGCCTGTCTCCACAACGGTCCGCTCGATGCGCCTCTCACCTTTCTTCTGGCCCATGGCGCCGGCGCGCCAATGGACAGCCCGTTCATGAACGCCATCGCAGAGGGTTTGGCATTGCGTCACTGGGAGGTGGTGCGTTTTGAGTTTCCCTATATGCAGCGTG
>JAYKIX010000088.1:0-19866 GCA_035286005.1 Synechococcus sp.
CTTGGCGAGAATCAAGGGCATGAGTCTTGCTCGTCGCCACACCCTGAAGTCTGCGAAAGCCTTTCTCTTGGCATTGGGATTGAGCACAGTCATGGTGTCAGGCAGCACCAGGCCGAGCGCAGCAGAGGCCCAAGCCATGCCGCTATCCCAAACCAAAGCGGCCAACCTGGCGCGAATGCGCGCGGAGTCGATCAATGGTGGTTTGTCCAGCTACAGGGCCGATCGCTGCATGTACAGCACAGGAGCCCCTGATTGCCTTGAGAGCCTCACACCGGAGGGATACGTCTTTCGCTTTCAAGGTGGAGCTCCCGGCTGGCAAGGGCTGCAATCCACCAGGCCAACGGTGATCACCACCGTGACAGTGTCAGCAGACGGGGAATCAATCCTGGATGTCATCAATACGCCTCTGCCCTGAGTTTGACCACCGCGCATCGAGATTTCATCAATGAGGGTGACCGACCTGATGGATCGGCATGATCCCGTCAGCACATGTCCAGGTTTCGGGCAGCCCTCAGTTGCTTGCGCTGCGTTGACAGTCTGCGCGTGCCCTGAATCTCGCAAGACACAGCGCCTTCTCCAATGACGGCGGTCCATGGGTCGGCGGCGACTGCCTCATCCGTTGTCTCGGTGGCCAGCCTGGATAGCCAGACGACCACAGCCTGGCCATCACCCACACCAAGATTCTGATTGCCGCTGATGGGGACGCGCTGAAGAGTGTGTCCCCAGCGGCAATGGGTGTTAGCTGTTGGCGAGTAAGGCCTGCAAGTGATCTGAGCTCGAACGATCCAGTCGCCAGACCTCCCGTTCCGTGAGGCTGAGAGCAATACCTTTCTCCCTGTAGGCCGCTTCGTTGATGAAGACGGGCACACGCCCATCAGGGCCTTCGTAGGCCACCACAGTGCCGTCTGAGCGAAGAAACAACGGATCGCCAAACCGCAGAGGCTGCCAATCACACCCCTGACGCAGGGGATGCAGACAAGCATCAGGGCACCCCTGGGCATCAAGGGGCAGATCAAGGCTTCCAAGATGACGATGCACCACCAAAGCGGATGGACAGTCCAATCGCCCCTTCGCTGCCGCGGCCAGAGCCGCCAGACAGGCCTGCAAGGTGAGTCGAGTGCGCTCCACAACGCTGGCATCAAGCACCATCTGAGGAACGGGACCGATCTCAATGACAAGGCCGCAGGGCCAGCGCTCCACTAAAAACCCCTGCTGATCCGGATCACCCTCATGCAGATACACCGGCAGGCCGAGGCGTTGCTGAACAGCCGCGGCCAAGGCCAGATCTGCTGGCCTGCGGCCATACACCACCAGGGAGCTTCCCATCGCGGCCGTGGTGCTGTGCAGATCCAGTGCTGCCACGCAGGGCTCTGCCCCCTCAGGCCCGTACCGCGTCAGGAGGTTGTGCGCTCGAATCATTTCCCGATCGATCCCTGCCAGCGGGCTGTCGGCAGTGACGTGGTCAGACGTCGCCACCTGCGCCAGCAAATCGGGGCGAAAGCTGCGGTTGAGATCGCTGTCGAGATACCGGCGTCCCTCAGCGCGTGCCGCCGGATTGCCGATCACTGGAACCACCTCGAGACCATCGCCATCGATCAACGCAGGTGTCCGCTTCCACTGCTCCAGCAACCAGGGCGCATTGACTTCATTGCCATGGGTGCCGGCCACCACCAAGACCTGCGGGCTCGCCATCCACCACTCGCCAACCGCACCAGACTGACACTGTTGCGCGCCACAGCCCATGGCAATCCCCCCACTGGTCGTCACCACGGCGAGGGAAGGATGGCGTTGGCAATGGCGTCAGCTGATGCAAGGCCTGGGGCCATCGGATCGCGCAGGCCGCTATGTCCGCCCCCCCAGCGATCGCCTGGAGGTGACTCTTCCCGATACCGGGACGCTGGTGAACCGATCTGAACAGCATCGCCCCCGGTTGGTGATCGGACGCAGCTGTCCGTGGGCCCACCGCACCTGGCTGGTGCACTGTCTTCGCGGATTGGAGGCAACCCTCACCTTGCTCACGGCCCGAGCCGATCACCGTGCAGGCCGATGGACCCTCGAGCCCGCCTGGTTGAGTTGCGACTCCCTGCTCGCTCTCTATCGACACTGCGGCACACCGCCTCACTACAGGGCAACGGTGCCGGCCCTTGTGGACCCTGGGGAGGAGGGCGACGCCCCGCAACTCCTTGGCAACGACAGTGCAGCACTCACGGAAGCCCTCAATCGCTGGCCCGGCTCAGGCACAGCTCCAGACCTGGCACCCACGCCATTAACCGCAGCGATCGACCAGTGGCAGAACCTGCTCCAACCGGCCGTGAATGATGGGGTCTACCGCTGCGGTTTTGCACGCACCCAGCAGGCCTACGACGAAGCCAGCCACGCCCTCTTCTCTGCCCTGGAGCAGGTAGAAACAGCCCTGCGGACGGATGGGCCCTGGCTATGCGGAGATCAGCTCACCCTCGCGGATGTGCGTCTGTTCCCCACCCTGATTCGCTGGGAACTGGTCTATGCGCCTCTGTTTGGCTGCAGTAGCCAACCGTTGTGGATGTTTCCGTCGCTCTGGAGCTGGCGACAACGCTTCTATGCCCTGCCAGGCGTTGCCAGCACCTGTGATGGCGATGCCTGGCGAACCGACTACTTCGGTGCCTTGTTTCCCCTCAACCCTGGCGGGATCGTCCCGGGGGGGCCGGATCTGAGCACACTGGTGAACAGTCCCGTTGCGCTGCCATGACCACGGCCGATCCCCAATTTGAGGGTGTTTATGGCACCTACACGATCACTGACAACGACCGCCGCGAGGTGCAGCGCTATCGCTTGGCCCTGCTGGTGAGTGGCCTGTCATTCACCGCTGGACTGCTGCATTGGTGGCACCTGGGCAGTCAACTGGCCTGGGTCTGGGTGATCCCCATGGCCACCAGTCTTGGTCTTGCCCTGCAATGGATTCACATTTATCTGCGCCCGCTCCACACTGCACTGCAGCTGTTCTGGCTGCTGGGATGTCTGGGCTGGGGAACGCTCATGGTGGTGTCAGGCCCAAGCCAGGCCCTTGCCACCCTTGAGAGCGATCCTTGGTGGATCATGGCGATTGGACCGCTCTTCGCAGCCCTGGCGGGGATTGGCTTCAAGGAATTTTTCTGCTTCCGCCGTCCGGAAGCCATCGGCCTCACTCTGCTGCTGCCCCTTGCCCTGCTGGGAAGGCTCATCGGCCTGATGGCAGCGGACATCAGCTTTGGGCTGCTCGTGGTGGCGGCCCTGCTGCTGCTGGTGCTGGCGTTACGCAAATTCGGGATCCCCGCTGCCGCAGATGTGGGAGATAAGAGTGTGTTTGCTTATCTGGAGCAACAGAGAGCGGCTGGAGCCCAGTGAGTCTGATCAGTCTGGTGAATGCCGAGAAGGATTTCGGCATCCGCACCCTGTTCGCCGATCTCACCCTGCACATCGGCAACAACGACCGACTCGGCCTGATCGGGCCCAATGGAGCAGGCAAATCCACCCTGCTCAAGGTGCTGGCAGGACAGGAGCCGCTCGGCGACGGAGAACGACGATGTTCCCCGCGCTTGCGCGTTGAACTGGTGGGTCAAGACAGCCTGGTACAGCCTGGGCTCACCGTGCTGGAGCAGGTGCTGGCGGGCTGCGGAGAAAAACGGGAACTGTTGCTGCGCTTCAGCGCCCTTACTGAGGCGGTGGCCCAACATCCTGACGACACAGACCTGCTCACTGAACTGGGCCATCTGAGCCAGCGCATGGATGAAGCGGAGGCGTGGGGCCTGGAACAGCAATGCCAGGAAGTCTTGCAACGACTCGGGATAAGCGACCTGCACAAACCGGTGGAAGATCTCTCCGGTGGATACCGGAAACGAGTTGGTCTCGCCTCCGCCTTGGTGGCCTGCCCGGATGTGCTCCTTCTCGATGAACCCACCAACCACCTCGATGCGGCTGCCGTTGAGTGGCTTCAAAGCTGGCTGGATCGCTATCCCGGAGCGGTGGTACTCGTGACCCATGACCGCTACGTGCTCGACCGAGTCACCCGCAGGATCGTGGAGGTGGCGGATGGAGAAGCGCGCAGCTACGACGGCAACTACAGCACCTATCTGCAACGCAAGGCCGAGCAGGACGCGGCCGATGCCGCCGCCGCCGCGAAGTTCAAAAGTGTGCTGCGCCGGGAACTGGCCTGGCTGCGCCAGGGGCCGAAAGCCCGCAGCACGAAACAAAAGGCGCGCTTGCAACGCATCGAAGCCATGCGTGCCGCACCAGCAAAGAAAACGAAGGCGCAGCTCGAGATGGCCAGCGTCAGCCGCCGGATCGGCAAATTGGCCATAGAAGCGGAGCACCTGAAAGTCACCAGCGACGGGAGCCCTGACGGGACCGTTCTGCTCGACGACTTCACCTACAGCTTCAGCCCCGAAGACCGCGTCGGAATCATTGGCGCGAACGGCAGTGGCAAATCCACCTTGCTCGATCTGATTGCAGGACGGAGAACGCCCACCAGCGGGGAGCTTCGCTTGGGAGACACCGTGCATTTGGGTTATCTCGACCAGCACACCGACGTCCTGACCAGCGGCCGGGGGCTCGAGCGCAAGGTGATCGAATTCGTCGAAGAGGCGGCTTCACGCATCGATCTCGGCAATGAACAGCTATCGGCTTCGCAGCTCCTGGAACGCTTCCTTTTTCCTCCCGCCCAGCAACACAGCCCGATCAGCAAGCTCTCGGGTGGAGAACGCCGGCGGCTGACCCTCTGTCGCCTCCTCATCCAGGCACCGAATGTGCTGTTGCTTGACGAGCCCACCAACGATCTCGATGTACAAACCCTGAGCGTTCTCGAAGACCTGCTCGAGGATTTCCAAGGTTGTGTGGTGGTGGTTTCCCATGACCGCTACTTTCTCGACCGCACCGTCGATCGCCTGTTCTGCTTCGAAAACGGACGCCTCAATCGGTTCGAGGGCAACTACAGCGAATTTCTCGAGCACCGCCGAGAACTGGAGCGAGCAGATGAGCAGATCCGGAGCAGCAAAACAAACAATCCCGCAAAAGCGAACAACGCGCAGCGTTCCAACGACGCCAAACTGCCAAGCGACAAGACACGACGTCGCAGTTTCAAAGAGTCCAAGGAACTCGAGCAGCTCGACCGCCAGCTACCGGAACTGGAAGCGCGCAAAACCGAGCTGGAAGCAGCCATGCACTGTGGTGCATCCGATCTCACCAGCCTCAGCCAGGACTTGGCGACCCTGTTGGAAACCCTTGCAGCAGCTGAGGAACGCTGGCTAGAGCTCAGTGACTTGGCACCTTGAGCACTGAACGACGACGACGACGACGGGGATGGGGAAGATCCTGGCCCGTTGTTTTGGCTGAGGGCCATTCACAGGCTGGTGGATTCTGTGGTGTTCCCACCCAGGGCTGAGGCTGCACTCTCTGGCCGGCAGCCTCGGCATGTTTCATCGCCGTGGGTCGGTAATCGGCAGCGGAACGGTGCAACTGCATCTGATCACCCATGCGCCGTAAATACAAATCGTGCGACCAGATCACCTGGTTGTGTTCAAAGGCTTCGCATGCCGCATGGATCGATTTGAAGCGTTGGCTCACCAGCCCGGATGGTGCACATTGCTTCCATTCCAAGACCTGCTGAAAAGAAAGGCCCGACCGCCACTGGCGCTGCTCGGAGAGATAACAGAACTCATCGGGTCCGTTGATCCAGAACATGCGGCCTTCGTCATCCATGAAGTGCCGGTCCTGACGGTGCCTGATCCGAACCATGGGATGACCTCCCACCCTTTAATTAGCTGGTAGCTCCGGTGAAGAGCCGCTGACAAGGTCAGTGTTACGGAAAGCCCGCGTTAGTCCCGCTCCTGAGAACGGCGACAAACAAGCCGTATGGTGACGGCGTTGAAAAAGATCGGCACCGGCCGCAGCGTTCATGAAATCCATTGACGAGCACATTCAAAAGGATCAATCTGAAATCCAAGTCGCTCGCGCTGAAGGCAACGACGCCAAAGTTCGTCACCTAGAAAGTGAACTGAAGGACCTCCAGGAGTACAAGGAGCACCACCCCGGTGACTCCCACGACCCCACTCCCCTCGAGCTGTACTGCGACGCCAACCCTGACGCTGAAGAGTGCCGCGTCTACGACGACTGATCCCTGAACTCAGCTGTGCATCCCGAGCCTGCAGCGACTGCTGCGGGCTTTTTTGTTGAGACGCTCCAGCTGCCTGCGGAGGCCTAGATGCCCAGTTCAGTCCAGACGCGCTGGAGCAACTGATCCAAGCCCTGGCCCATGGCAGCTGACGTCAGCAGCACTGGGCGACCACTGGCCTGCTCAAGACGGTTGACCTGCTCCTCACGCTCGGCTTCCTCGATCAACTCGAGTTTGTTGAGTACGAGCAACCGAGGACGCTCGGCCAGGCCATGGCCGTAGGCCTCCAACTCCTTCTCGACCACCCGCAGATCAGCCACTGGATCCTCCGAGCCCCCATCCACCATGTGGATCAGCAAGCGCGTGCGTTCAATGTGTCGCAGGAAATCATGGCCAAGGCCTGCCCCCTGAGCCGCTCCTGCAATCAGGCCAGGGATATCAGCAAACACGGTGCCATCACCGGTGGGACGCCGAACAACCCCAAGGTTGGGCACCAACGTGGTGAAGGGATAGTCGGCGATCTTGGGGCGAGCTGCAGACAGCACGCTGATCAAGGTGCTCTTACCAGCGTTGGGCAAGCCAATGATGCCCACCTCGGCCAGAAGCTTCAGCTCAAGCTGCAAGGGCCACTCCTCTCCGTCACGCCCCTCGGTGCACTTCTCCGGTGCCCGGTTCCGGTTACTCAAATAGTGGGCATTGCCAAGGCCGCCACGACCGCCGAACGCCACCACCAGCTGTTCACCGCCCTCGGTGAGATCTCCCAACAGGATGCCGGTGGACAAGTGCCTCACCTCAGTGCCGCAGGGCACTTTGATCACAAGGTCAGGTCCAGAGGCCCCAGTGCAGCGGTTGGGCCCACCTCGACGGCCATCAACCGCGGGAAACAGGCGTTTGTATTTGAAGTCGAGCAGCGTTTGCAAGTTGACATCGGCCTCGAGCACGACGTTGCCACCGTTGCCACCGTCGCCACCGGAGGGACCACCCGCCGGCACATATTTTTCACGCCGGAAGGCCACGATCCCGTCACCTCCGCGGCCACCCCGCACTGTGACGCGAGCTTGGTCAATGAATTGCACGTCAAGCCTCGGGCACAGCCAACCATCAACCCTAAGATCGCGACTACCTAAGGCTCGGCAGTGGCAGGCGTTCGCTTTGAAGGGCTGAGCAAGATCTACCCCGGTCGAGGAGGTAGTGCTCCGGTTGAGGTGATCCGTCAGCTGGATCTCAGCATCGAAGATGGAGAGTTCCTGGTGCTGGTGGGGCCATCCGGGTGTGGGAAAAGCACGCTGCTGAGGCTTCTGGCCGGTCTCGACTCACCGACATCCGGGGAGATCCACATCGGAGACCGGCCCATCACCAGACGTCGGCCGGCCCAGCGGGACGTGGCCATGGTTTTTCAGAGTTACGCGCTGTATCCCCACCTGAGCGTGCGGGACAACCTCAGCTTTGGCTTGCGCCGCAGTCGACGTCGCACCAAGGTCGAGCAGCTGCAGGATCAGCTGCATCGACGCACCCGGAACTGGCCGAGCCCCTTGCAGATCCCTTCAGAGCGGGAACGGCGGATTGAATCCCGAGTGACCGACGTGGCCACAGCACTGGAACTGGACCACCTGCTCGATCGACGTCCCAAGGAGCTGTCCGGTGGCCAGAAGCAACGAGTGGCCCTGGGGCGAGCGATGGCCCGCCAGCCGGCGGTGTTCCTCATGGATGAACCCCTGAGCAATCTCGATGCCAAGTTGCGCGCCAGCACACGGGCACGCATCGTGACGCTCCAGCGCCAACTCGGTACCACCACGCTGTATGTCACCCACGACCAGGTGGAGGCCATGACCATGGGCCACCGCATCGCCGTGCTGAATCAGGGGTG
Organism: Synechococcus sp.; assembly: GCA_035286005.1. Taxonomy (GTDB): domain Bacteria; phylum Cyanobacteriota; class Cyanobacteriia; order PCC-6307; family Cyanobiaceae; genus Synechococcus_C. The sequence goes on from JAYKIX010000088.1 coordinate 7,992, forward strand.
TTTGCAGCAATTGGGTACGCCGATGGAGCTCTATCGCTGGCCATCCAATCTCTTTGTGGCGCAGTTCATTGGCAGTCCGCCCATGAACGTGCTGCCGGTCACGGTGGGCAACAGCTCCACCCTGCTGCTAGGCGATCACAAGCTGAGCACCGAAGGACCCATCGCTGCCGCCCTGCCCCCCCTCGAGGGCCAGGCCCTGACCGCTGGCATCCGACCGGAACATCTCCAGTTAGCACCCGCCACCAACCGGAATCTGCCGGCGGAGGTCAGCCATAGCGAAGTGCTGGGCAATGAACAGCTACTGACCTGCCGTTTACTGGATGGAGACCATCTGGTGCAAGTCCGCGCCGACCCCAACCTGCAGCTGACGCCAGGCAGCCGTGTGCACCTTGCCGCCGACCCTCACAGCTGGCGCCTGTTTGGTGCGGATGGCAATGCCATTCCCATGCCGGAACCACCCCCCAGTCATGGGCCAGAACCCACCCTTCCTCCGATCTGAAGGCCCCTCAGCGGGGATAAATCACACTGCAGCCTGGGCCACCATCCCCTTGCTCGGCATCGTTGACCCGCTCCACATAGGGCACCGTTTCCAACCACTGACGCAGCCCTCGCTTGAGCTTGCCGGTGCCAATGCCATGAATCACCCAGAGAGGCCCGGTGGCCGCACGCAGCCTCTCCTCAACCGCCGCCTCAGCCTCATGCACCCTCATCCCACGCACATCAACCGTGTTGCGCGTGGTGCGCACGTCAGCCCCCCTTCCGCCAACACTCCTGGCCTTCACCTGCACGGTGGCCTGAGGGGGCGATGGTTTCCGACCATCGAGACTTTCCACTGCTGACAGCTCCACGGTGCTGCGCATCACCCCGCAGCGCACCATCAACTGCAAGCCATCATCGGAAATCGACAGCACTTCCGCCGCCTTACCCAAGGCCAGCAAACGAATCCGATCGCCAACCTGAGGGCGCCAGTCGGGATGACGGCGCCGTTCCGCTGCCGGACGGTGATCGGCCTCCAATCGCCGCAGCCGCTGTCCGGCCTGGCGGGCCGTTTCCCCGTCAGCTTTCTGATCCCTGAGTCGACGAATCAGGCGACGCACCTCCTTCTGCCCATCCCGAATTGAGGTTTCCAAGCGCTGCCGGCCCCGCTCTTGCTGCTCTGACGACTGCTGCCGCTGACGCTCCCAACGGCCCAGCAGTTCCTCATGCAGCAGTTCCGTGCGCGCCAGCAATGCAGCGGCATCCTCGGCGGCCGCCTGCTGCCGTTGCCGTTGCTCCTCCAACCCGCGAATCACGGCATTCACATCTCCATCCGCCTGAGGACTGAGCAAGCCCCTGGCCTGTTCAATCACCTGGGCGTCAAGGCCAAGGCGGGTCGCGATGGCAAGCGCATTGCTGCGCCCTGGAATTCCCCAAAGCAGTTGGTAGGTGGGAGACAGGGTCTCGCTGTCAAAGGCAACAGACGCATTCTCAAAGCGGCTATCGCTGTATTTGAGGGCCTTGAGTTCCCCGAAATGGGTCGTGGCGATCGTGAGCCGGGCACGGTCCGCCAGCGCCCGCAGCAAAGCGGTGGCCAGCGCAGTTCCTTCACTGGGATCCGTACCGGCCCCAACCTCATCAAGCAGCACCAACGCTGGGGCGGGACCCTCAGTCAGTGCAGACAGGATGCGGCCGATTCGTTTCACATGGCCGCTGAAGGTCGACAGGCTTTGCTGCAGCGACTGTTCATCGCCAATATCAGCCAGCACCTGGGCACACCAGGGGAGAGCAGGACTACCCGTGCAAGGGAGCCACATCCCCGCACGGGCCATGAGAGCGGCCAGACCGATGCTTTTGAGCGTCACCGTTTTTCCGCCCGTATTGGGGCCCGTGATCGCTACGACCCGCAGCTCCTTCGAGACGGTGATGCTGATGGGAACCACGGACGTTCCCTGTTCACGCTTCTCCTGCCACACAAGCAAGGGATGGCGCAGTTGCTCGAGAGCAAACGGAGTCTCCGGATCCGCATGAAGCCTGGGGGGCACACCCCCAAGCCACTGGCCGTAACGGGCCCTGGCAAGGCTGAGGTCGAGGCGAAGCAACACCTCGCTCAACTTGGCCAGGGGCTGATGTTGTGCGCCAACCGCAGCACTGAGCTCCGCCAGCACACGCTGCTCCTCCTCTCGAATCCTTCCCTCCTGATCCGCGAGGCGGTTCCCCAGCTCAATCACCGCCTGGGGCTCCACGAACACAGTGCTTCCTGAAGCGGAACTGTCGTGGACCATGCCTTTGCAATGGCCTAGCGCTCCTGCCTTCACCGCCAGAACAGGCCGTCCATGGCGCTCGGCAATCACGGTGTCTTGCAACTGAGCTGACCACCTCCGGAGCACGTCCTGGAGACGATCCCTGCGTTGCAGCCTGAGGCTTTGCCACTGGTGCCGCAAGCCCGCCAAGGCGGCACTTGCCCGATCCGCCACACGACCACCCTCCTCAAGAGCAAACTTCAGGCGCTGTTCAAGCTCGGGGAAGGTGGCAACGGCACTGAAGAGATCGGTGCAGAGGGGGCGCAGATCAGGATCGTCGATCTGTCGGCGCAAGCGTCTGGCCGCAGCGAGGGTTTCGGCCACCTCGAGAAGCTCCTCTCCATGGGCAGTGCCTCCCTTGCTGCAGCGCAGCAGAACGGCCTCCAAATCGTGCACACCCTGGAAGCTGAGCCCGCCCTCGGTGAGGCCATCAAGTCCAGCAAGTTCAAGACTGCGGGCTAGCCACTCGCGACTGATCTCGAGGTCATCCGGAAGCGCGGTGACCTGGGCTGCCCGCCGCCCCGATGCCGTGCTGGTGAAAGAGGCCAAATGCGCACAAAGTCTTGGCCACTCCAGGAGCTCAAGGGTTTCCTGGAGCGCAGAAGCAGGCGACAAAGAGGCGAAGCGGCTGAATGTGGCCATCAAGCCTGGGATGCCAGTGGCTGCGTCTGGTTGGAGGGGATGCCTCCAGGGGGCTCGTAGAGCATCTCGAGCCAGTTGCCTTCTGGATCACGCAGATAGAAGGAGGCCGTGCCATCACGGTGGTCATGCACAGCCCCCACATGGATGCCCTGATCCTTCAGCTGCTGGTGCACTACATCGACATGGGCACGGTCGCGGAAATGAAACGCGAAGTGGGGTCCAGCAGCCTTGTAATCAGGCCCCAGAAGAGCCAAGCCATCGCGACCGTCGCCGGCTTCCAGGTAACACCAATCCTTCGCCTCCCACACCACACGCATGCCAAGGCCGGTGTAGAAGGCCACGGCCCGATCCATGTTCTGCACGCGGATGGCGACATGACCAAGACGCTGAACGGAAACCATGGAAGGCAGACCTTGGGTAGCGAGGACACAAACCGTGCTTTGAACCTACTGGCGAGGCGCCAACGCCGCGGCCGCAGGCGCCTTCACTCCAGATCAGGAATCACAGAAGTGTGGCTGTTGGGCCATAGGAGCAGGGGACTGATGAAGCCCCCTTTCTGGAGCCAAACCCCCATCAGGATTGCCGCAGCCACTGGGCCGCATCACAGGCGTGATACGTGAGGATCAGATCGGCACCAGCGCGTTTGAAGCTCAGCAAGGTCTCCAGCACCACAGCCCGTTCGTCAATCCAACCGCGTTCCGAAGCCGCCTTGACCATCGAATACTCGCCGCTCACGTTGTAGGCAGCGATCGGGAGCTCCGACTCCTCTCGGAGGCGATGGATGATGTCGAGATAGGCCAGGCCAGGCTTAACCATCATGATGTCGGCGCCTTCCTGCTCATCCAGCTGGGCCTCCGTGATGGCTTCCCGGGCATTGGCCGGGTCCATTTGATAGGTGTCTTTGTTGGTCGGGATCGGCTTGCTGCCCGCAGGGCGAGGGGCCGAATCGAGAGCTTCGCGAAATGGGCCGTAATAGGCAGATGAATACTTGGCGGTGTAGCTGATGATGCCCACGTGTTCGTAGCCCGCCTCATCGAGGGCCTCACGAATCGCCCCAACCCGACCGTCCATCATGTCGCTGGGGCCAATCAAGTCGGCACCAGCCTCGGCCTGCATCACGGCCTGACGACAGAGCAGCTCGATGGTTTCGTCATTGAGCACCACACCGTCCTGGCTGACAATGCCGTCGTGGCCGTCGCAGGAATAAGGATCCAAGGCGACGTCGGTCATGATCGCCATGTCGGGCAGCTCCTGCTTGAGCTGACGGATGGCCCGCGGAATCAAGCCATGCTCGTTGAAGCACTCCGCTCCATCTTCCGTTTTGAGTCCCTCAGACACTTTGGGGAACAGCACCACACAACGGATTCCCAAATCCCAGGCCCGCTTGACTTCAGCGGTGAGCTTCTCGAGGCTCCAACGGAAGGCCCCGGGCATGGCGCCAATGGGCTCCACATCCGCACCCTCATGAACGAAGAGTGGATAGATGAAATCGGAAGGCTGAAGACTGTTTTCACGCACCATCGCCCGCAGGGCAGGGGTCCGGCGCAAACGGCGGGGGCGGTAGGTGAGCTCCATCCAGGGGCACTGACGTGAGCCAGCGATCGTAGGCGTTGCGTCAGAGACGGGCGGACTGCAGCCAGGTCCGCCGGGGATCATTCGATCGGACCTCCTTCAGCTGTTCCAGCAGCGCCTTCTCCCGATCACTCCAACCGGACTCTGGCCACTGAAGGCTGAGGGTGAGCAACAAATCGCCGCGACCGCTGCGGCCCGGCCATCCCTTGCCCTTCAAGCGCAAACTGCGGCCCGGAGGCGTGCCGGCGGGGATCGTGACATCCGCCTCGCCGTCGGGAGTCATCACGGTGACGGTGCCACCGAGAGCAAGCTCATCCACAGAGACGGGTAAGTCGGCCCGCAGTTGATCGCCATCAAGCCGCCAAATCCCATGGGGCTGCACTTCCAGGTTGAGGTAGAGATCCCCACGACGACCGGTGCCGGGCTGAAGGTTGCCTTTGCCCTTCAGACGCAGGCGCGAGCCATTCTTCACCCCGGCTGGAATCCGCACCTGCACCCGCTCGTCATTCACCGAAAGGGTGCGCTCACCTCCACGGAAGGCCTCTGGGAAAGCCACCTTCACGGTGGCTTCAGCATCCAGGTTGACCGGCTGCCGCGGGCCAGCCCCCCCACGCCCGCCACCGGCGAAGCCACCACTCTGAAACGGTGATCCGGCGAAACCACCCCCGGGGAACCCTGATCCACCGGCAAAGCCACCCGGGAATCCACCGCCAAACCCTGCCGGACCAGCACCCGCACCGCCAAAGCGACCCAACAGGTCATTGATGAAGTCGTCGAAATTGCCGTAACGGCCGAAATCCACATCAAAGCCAGCACCAGGTCCGGCTCCTCCGGCTTGATTCCAGTACTGGCCGAACTGCTCGTAGCGACGGCGTTTCTCGGGGTCAGAGAGAACCTCGTAGGCCTCACTCACTTCCTTGAATTTGGCCTCGGCCTCTGCATTCCCCGGATTCACATCAGGGTGATACTCCCTGGCGAGCTTGCGAAAGGCCCGCTTGATGGTGTCAGCATCGGCCCCGCGATCGACCCCGAGCACTTTGAAGTAATCGCGGTAACCGCTGCCTGCCATGGCATCTCTTTGGCCCGCAGGCCCTGCATGACATCAGTGTCCCAGGTTCTTCTCAACGATGAAATCCAACAGATGGAGGGAAGCCCGAACGCGGCAGGAGCATCGCTGCGTTATCGAGCGATAACGCTGGGCGGCCAAAACCGAGGGCAGCAAGAAGAATGAGGCTTCTTCTCAGCACCGCATGGCCACCGCACACCGGCCAACGCTGATCAACGGATGGGCTCTGCGTCATTGGCGCGGTGATCTGCTCGGGGGGGTCACTGCTGCTGTGGTGGCCCTTCCGCTGGCCTTGGCATTCGGCAATGCCGCCCTGGGTCCCGGTGGTGCGATCTACGGCTTGTACGGCGCCATCGTCACGGGTTTTCTGGCCGCCCTTTTTGGCGGCACTCCGGCTCAGGTGAGTGGTCCCACCGGGCCCATGAGCGTGACGGTGGCAGGTGTGGTGAGCAGTTTGGTGGCCGTTGGCGTGGCCAGCCGGCTCAGCGGCGGCGAACTCTTGCCGCTTGTGATGGCTGCTGTGGTGATCGGCGGCCTGTTTCAGATCCTCTTCGGCCTCCTGAAGCTGGGGCGATACATCACCCTGGTGCCTTACTCGGTGGTGTCCGGCTTCATGTCGGGCATTGGAATCATCATCCTGCTGATTCAGATCGGACCTCTCCTGGGAATCCCGGCGACGGGAGGTGTGATCAACTCGCTGGCGATGGTGTTTCAGGCCTTCCATCCCAACCCAGCCGCCCTGGGCGTCGGGCTGATGACCCTTGCCGTGGTGTTCCTCACCCCCAAACGCATCAGCCAGGTGATGCCGGCACCACTACTGGCCCTGCTGTTGATCACCCCCCTGTCCCTCGTGCTCTTCAGTGACCAACGACTGGCGCAACTGGGATGGGAGGTACTACCACGCATCGGCACCATTCCAGCCGGGGGGCTGCAGTTTGTGCTTCCGAACTGGGGGCTGCACCTGCCGCTGTTGATTCGCGCCGGGGTGGTGCTGGCTCTGCTCGGATCGATCGATTCCCTACTCACCTCACTGGTGGCCGACAACATCGGCAAGAGCCGTCATGACTCAAACCGTGAGCTGATCGGCCAGGGCATTGCCAACACCATTGCAGGACTGATGAGCGGTCTGCCGGGAGCGGGGGCAACGATGCGCACCGTGATCAACATCAAGTCAGGGGGCCGCACCCCCCTGGCAGGAATGATCCACTCACTGGTGTTGCTGGTGCTGTTGCTCGGAGCCGGTCCTCTGGCGGGAGCGATCCCCACGGCCCTGCTGGCGGGCATTCTCATCAAGGTGGGGCTCGACATCATCGACTGGGGGTTTCTGGGACGAGCCCATCGGCTATCGATCAAGACCGCTCTTGTGATGTGGGGCGTGCTGCTGCTGACCGTGTTCTGGGATCTGATCGGCGCCGTCCTGATCGGGATGTTTGTGGCCAACCTGCTCACGATCGAATCGCTCACCAGCCATCAACTGGCTGGGATGACCAATCCTGAGCGGGACGCCCTGTCTCGTGATGAACAGTTGCTCCTGGATCAATGCGGCGACGCCATCCTGTTGTTCGCACTGCGGGGCCCCCTCAGTTTTGGCGCCGCAAAGGGCATCAGCGAACGGATGACCCTGGTGCGGGATTACCGGGTGTTGATTCTCGACATCAGCCAGGTCCCCCATTTGGGGGTAACAGCCACCCTGGCGATCGAGCGGCTCATGCAAGAGGCCAACGGCCACGATCGGCGTGTGCTCGTGGCGGGAGCGCAAGGGAAGGTGCGCCATCGCCTGGAGCAGTTCGGGATCGACGGGCTTTGCAACAACCGGGAAGACGCACTGACGCAGGCCCGCCAATGGCTGCGCAACACCGGCGACGGATGATCCAACCCCGTTGAACATTCGCTGCAGCACTCCACACCAGGGCTAGCGTTCAGAGAGCTGGTGAAGGAGCCGGCCATGGTCAGCAAAGTTGTCGTTCTCGACACCAACGTGTTGCTGCACGACCCCGATGCACCCACCCGCTTTGGGGATCTGCGCGTGGTGCTGCCGATGCAGGTGGTCGAGGAGATCGACCGGTTCAAGCGCGACTCATCCGAAAAAGGACGCAACGCCAGGCGCATCTCCCGCCTGCTGGATGCCCACCGTGAGAAGGGCAGCCTCGCCGAAGGTGTGCCGATCGAAGGGAGTGCCGGCGGAATTCTTCAGGTGGCTTTCTGCCGCGCCGACACCCTGACGCAGTTGCCTGCTGAACTGCAGGGGGGCGGAGGGGACAACAACATCCTGGCGGTTGCCCTTGAGCAGATGCGCTGCAGCGGGCTGCAGGACGCCCCCGAAGTGCTGTTGGTCACCAAAGACATCAACCTGCGCATCAAGGCGGATGCCGTCGGCCTCAAGGCAGAGGACTACATCAACGACAAGGTTGCCATCGACGACCTTTATTCCGGTCTCAGAGACGTGACCACCAAGGCGGCAGTCATGGACACGCTGCGCAACGACACCCAACTCCCCATCGCGGCGCTGCAGGAGCTGAACGGCCAACCACTCCACCCCAATGAAGGGGTGATGCTGGTGGATGAACAGAACAGTCACCACACCCTGCTCGCTCGTCAACAGGGTGATAGCGGTGCACTGAAACCCTTGCAGTGGCTAGAACGTGCCCGGCTCGGACGGGTCAAATCGCGGAACCGCGAACAAAGCTTTTCACTCGACCTCCTGCTCGATCCAGAGATTGCGCTGGTGACCTTGGTCGGCAAAGCGGGCACAGGTAAAACCTTGCTGGCGCTGGCCGCAGGGCTCCATCAGGTGGCTGACACGCAGCAGTACGCGCGCCTGCTGGTCACCCGCCCACCGATCTCGCTGGGCAAGGATCTGGGTTACCTGCCAGGAACGTTGGAAGAAAAACTGGGTCCCTGGATGAAACCGATCATCGACAACATCGATTTCCTCACCGGCTCAGCTCCTGGCCAAGACCATGGAAGTAAAGGCAAACAGCATCAGCGCGAGCCCCGCAACTCCTGGGCTGACCTCCAGGGCATGGGGGTCCTGGAAGTGGAAGCGATCAACACCATTCGAGGTCGATCCATCCCCAATCAGTTCATGGTGGTGGATGAGGCCCAGAACCTGACGCCCCTGGAGGTCAAAACAATCGTGACCCGCGTTGGCGAAGGCACCAAGATTGTGTTCACCGGCGATCCGTACCAGATCGACAATCCCTATGTGGATGCAGAAAGCAACGGGTTGACCTGGCTGGTGGAGAAGCTGAAGGGCCAACCCTTGGTGGGACACATGACCCTGGTGCACGGCGAACGAAGCGCCCTGGCTGAACTGGCCGCCAATGTGCTCTGACGTCTTCGGAGGCTGACCATGACCGATCCCGAGGCCTTCCAGGCCGGCCATTCTTCTTCGCTCCCGACCAATGCCTGTGGCGCCGAGCACCAAAGCGACGACGTCGCCCTCGTGGCCAACAATCTGAACGCCGCTCTGCATTCCAACACCTACCGACTGGCCCACGAAGACCAGGAATTGCTCAACAGCAATGACATGCGAGGCGTGCGCATGCTGCTCGAAATCAGCAAACCAGAGATGGTTCTAGAAGCCGCACAGATTCACTCCACGATCCTGGTCTTCGGAGGCGCCTGCCTGGTGGAGGGCGTGGCGGCCCAAAGGCAGCTGCATATCGCACAGCGGGAGTTCGAACAACAACCCGATAACGCTGCACTGCAGAGACAGGTGAAACGGTGCAAGCGCCTCGTGGAACTGTCACGCTTTTATTCCGCCGCCAGAGAATTCGCCCATCTCGTGTCGTGCGAGCCACAGGGAGAAAACGGCTGCAGCCATGTGATTGCAACAGGTGGGGGGCCAGGAATCATGGAAGCGGCCAATCGGGGAGCCTTTGACGCCGGCGCCAAATCGATCGGTTTCAACATCAGCCTCCCCCACGAACAAAATCCAAACCCCTTTGTCACACCGGACCTTTGTTTCAGGTTCAACTACTTCGCGCTGCGGAAATTCCACTTCGTGATGCGCGCCGCCGGGGCGGTGTTCTTCCCAGGGGGCTTTGGCACCCTGGACGAGCTGTTCGAAGTGCTGACCCTCCGCCAAACCGGGATCAAGCGTCCAATCCCCGTGGTGCTCTTCGGCAAGGACTACTGGCAGGAGGTGATCAATTTCAACGCTCTGGCGGATTCGGGCCTGATCGCCGATGAACACCTGGACTTGGTTCAATTCGCCGACACACCCTCCGAAGCCTGGGAGCTCATTCGGGGCTCAGCCCGCTACAACGAGTGTTCGGCGAGGTGATCTCCGGCACAGATCAAGAACAGAAAAACCGCTGAAATGATGCGGCATCTTGAAGGTTGATGTCGTCTTTTCTCTGGCAACGCAAGATCGATGTGGCGATCTGCCTGCTGCTGCAGATGATATTGATTTGCAGCTTCCACCTGCTCTCCACCCTTCGCAGTCCCAGCGGAGGCGAGCCGGAAACCATGGCGGAGCGAACCATCTGAATTTTTAAACTGGTTGGAACATTGGGCACTCCATGAACGCAAAGCAAGTTGGGGCCGTGCGCCGCGCCGGCATTTATTTCGTGGTGGGATATGGGGGTTTGGCTGTGATCAACAGCAGTGGCCTTACTCCCGATGCAATGTGGATGGCCTATTTACCCCTGTTCATTGCGGTGTATTTATTCGCACGCTGGGCAGACGCCAAACTTGCAGCATTAGACATTGGCAAGGGATCCGCTTCAGACCAGCGCTGACAGCCTGAGGCGAGTCAAAGGAAATCGAAGTCGTCGTCGAAGTCAGACGACAACGCCTGCATCACCAACGTGGAGAAAGGCACGGCAATGGCGGCAAGAACAAGCAGTTCCACGGGTCCCAGCTGAGTAGTTGAATTAATTTCATCAGCAGTGGCCCTGCCAAGCTGTGCCCTTGGCTACGAATCTGAGCAGCACTGAATCAAGACGAGTGCTGTGACTCCACCTGGGTACGGCGATGGTCATGCAGCACCTCAAGCTGCTGATGCACCTGGCGCAGTTGCTGAAGGATCGATTCAGTGCCTTCAAGTCGAGCCAAATTCAGAAGCATGGTCTCAATGGCTTCCTTGCTGTTGATCAGCACGCGGCACTCGGTGGTTCCCGGTTCATAGGACATCACAACCTCCGTCGACTGCACTATCAAAGGTCTGCCGCCAGAAGGCGGCATGGTTCGACCGCGAATCAGCACCAGTTGCAACACGAAGACAACGGGCACAGAGTTCGGCAGAACGCATGCGGGGATCTAGACCCGTAGCTATGACCGATCCAGTGATGCCGTTGCCATGGATCCCATCAAGCTGCTGTTGATGGTGCTGGCCTGGAACGTTCCCTCTGCCTTTCTGGCAAAAACTCTGGCCAGCCAAAAAGCACGCAACAGCAAGCGCTGGTTTTTGGCTGGCTTGCTGCTCGGGCCCCTTGGCTTGATCGCCGCCGCAGGCCTGGCCGATCGCCATCAGATCGTGTATTTGCGCTATTTAGCCGAAGCCCAGGGCTATAAACGCAAACGCAACTGTGGAGAAGGAAAATGACGCAACGGGGAAGATTGAGTCACCAACAAATCAGCAACTGTGTCCAGCCAGGAGTCTGCCGCCAAGGGCGACAACAAGCAAAAGAACCAAGCCAAGTGCGAAGGGATAACTGAAGGCGGATGCCGTAGAACTTCACAACCATGCCAATCAAAGGCACCAATGATGGGCAAAAATGAAAACCGTGGCGCAACTACAAAATCCAGACTAATTTGATAAAAGAGGACCGAATCTGATGACCAAGCGACTCATTGAGATAACCAGCTCAGCGATACTCGTCGCGAGCGTCACTGGAATTGCGCCCGCTCAGGCACGCCCGTGGCTTTACGTCTCCGCCTTTAGCTACGGAGGCAGCGGTGAAGCCTGCCTAACCAAGGCTCGGGAAGCCCTTCGGAAGCATGGCTTCACCCAAGGACTGGAAATCGATAGGTTCAACTCGGGCGAAGGAGGTCATGTCAGCGGCAAAATGCCAGGGAGTGCGGTACTCGCCAAAATCGAGTGCGATCAAGGCCTTGGCGTTACCGCGCTTGCCGTGAGCGGTCTTGATAATGACATCACCTACAAAAAATATTCAGATTTGTTCGACAGTAAATGGTAAGCAGAAAGCCCTGAATCAAAGCACTAAAAATCCACAGCATCTGATTGACTCATGAACGGTGCACATGCACCTGAAGCCACCTGTTGGCAATCCGCTGCCACACGCGGGTTTCGCAGCAACGGGAGGTCATCGGCTCCCCACTCTGAAGCCGTTGGGTCAGGCGGGTGTAA
>JAYKIX010000089.1:0-2830 GCA_035286005.1 Synechococcus sp.
CCGCGCCAGCCTTGGCCTCGAGATTGGCCCGGTGGTGACCACCGATGCTCCGTTGGGGGTGCACCTGGAGCTGGGTGAGAGTGGCATCAGCTGGGGAACATTGGAGCGGCCTGATGCGTTGCTCCGGGCTGGGGAACGTCTCAAGGCGGCTGGGGCCACAGCCATCGCCGTGGTGGCCCGCTTCCCCGAGGATCCCGAAAGCGAAGCCCTGGCGGCCTATCGCCATGGCAGTGGGGTGGATGCCCTCGCGGGCGCGGAAGCGGTGATCAGCCATCTGTTGGTGCGCCATCTGCAGATGCCCTGTGCCCACGCGCCGGCTTTGGCACCGTTGCCTTTGGATCCCCAGCTGGATCCCCGGGCGGCAGGTGAAGAGCTGGGCTACACCTTTCTGGCCTGCGTGCTGGTGGGCCTGAGCCGGGCCCCCGATCTCCTGCCTGCGGGCACTGTTGCTGGTGCCCATGCTGGTGCCCAGGATCTTGGGGTGGATCAACTGGCGGCTGTGGTCGCTCCCGAAGGCGCTCTCGGTGGTGAGGCGGTGTTGGCCTGTGTGGAGCGGCATGTGCCGTTGATCACTGTCGCCAATCCGTCGCTGCTCAACGTTGGGCCCCAGGCCCTTGGTCTGTCTGCTGGCAGCGTGCTGTCGGCTCGCTCCTACGCAGAAGCGGCAGGCTTGGTGCTCGCGCTGCGCGAAGGGCTGAGTGTGGCGGCGTTGACGCGTCCGATTGCTCCCTTGCAAGAGCTGTCCTGATGGCGCGTGGTTTTGCTGGTTTTGCACCAGACCCCTTGGCAAAGGAAGGTTGCCCCTGCGGCAGTGATCTGACCTACGCCACCTGTTGCGGGCGGCTGCATCGGGGGCAGGCCAGGGCTGAGACCGCCGAACAGTTGATGCGCTCCCGCTACAGCGCTTTTGCCAAGGGAGACGTTGATTATTTGATGGCGACCCATCCAGACGAGCACACGCCCCCAGGTCAGCGGCGCCGTGAGCTGCGGGCCAGCTGTCGCCAGACCCGTTGGCTTGGGCTGGAGATTCTCAGCGTCGAGCGAGGTGGACTCGATGATCTCGAGGGTACGGTCAGTTTCACGGCCCAATACCAGGCCTCGGGGCAGCGCGGCAGCCTTCGGGAAACGTCTTTGTTTCAGCGTCGCGCTGGGGAGCCTACAGGCGACTGGCTCTACATCAGGTCCTTGAGCTGACACTAAAGCGCGTCATTTTAGTAACTTATTCGTGTGATTTTCGTGTCAGCGAAGGCAGGCCATCGGGTGCCGCGGCGGAACCCCTAAGGCTTTGGCGACTCCCGGATGGCACACCGCTCCCTGCACGGTGTTCAGGCCCGAGAGCAGTTCCGGACGTTCGGTCACAGCTTCTTCCAGGCCGCGCCCACCAATGGCCACGATGTATGGCAGGGTCACGCTGACCAGGGCCTCCGTCGAGGTGAACGGCACAGCCCCTGGCATGTTGCCGACGGCGTAATGCTGCACGCCGTGGATCGTGACGGTTGGATTGGTGTGCGTCGTTTCCCTGCTGGTGGCGACGCAGCCCCCCTGGTCGATGGCCACATCCACAATCACCGAGCCTGGCTTCATCTGTTGCACCAGGTCTTCGTCCACCAGGGTCGGTGCTCGTCCGCCAGGCGTGAGCACCGCACCGATCAGCAGATCGGCGGTGGGCACGAGCCGTTCCAGGAGGCCACGACTGCTCACCACACTCGTGAGGCGTCCTCGCCGGCTGGCCTCGAGACTGCGCAGCTTGTCGGGAGACCGATCGAGGAGCATCACCTCCGCATCCATCGCCGCCGCCAGGCGTGCAGCGTTCCAGCCCACCGTGCCGGCACCCAGCACCACCACACGGGCCGGTTGCACACCTGTGCACCCCCCGATCAGGATCCCGCGGCCGCCATGGGGCTGCTCCAGCAGATGGGCGCCCATTTGAGCCGCGAGTCGGCCGGCGATTTCGCTCATTGGCGCCAGCAGGGGCAGGCTGCCGTTTTCCAGCTGCACGGTTTCGTAGGCCACACCAGTGGTCCCTGCTTTCAGCAGTGCTTCGCCCACCTTGGGGTAGGCCGCCAAGTGCAGATAGGTGAACAGCACCATGTCGTCGCGCAGGAAGGCAAATTCCTCCGGCTGGGGTTCCTTCACTTTCACCACCAGATGGGCGGCCCAGGCCTCCTCTCGGCTGACCACAGCGGCTCCTGCTGCGGTGAATGCGTCGTCACCGATGCCAGCGCCAGCCCCGGCTCCGCTTTCAACGCGGACCTCCAGTCCGCGGCTGATCAGTTCCCGAGCGGCATCTGGTGTTATGGCGACCCGTCGTTCATCCGCTTTGATTTCCCGTGGGATACCGATGCTTGCCATCGGAGCACTCAGTCCTGAGGCAGCCATGGCCAACAGTCCTCAAGCAGTGGGTTGGTTCCAATGTGCCCACGACCGCCAATGTTGGCCAGTTGGTCACACCTCAGTTCAGCGCTGACTGTGTTCTGAAGATCATGCGTATGGTTCTTCCTTCACCGCCCTTGCCACCGGAACGCCCTTTGGATCGAGAGCCCAAAGGCTTGATAGTTGTTGCTTTCGCTCATCCCTCCCTCATGGCGATCGGCAGCCTCCATCCGGAACCGAAGGCCTGGCTGCTCACCTTCAGCAGAGGAGCTGCCTGTCGACGTTTGAATTCCGAACGGCGAAACAGGCGTTGCACCCGTTCAATCTCTTCCAAGGGGTGGCCCCGTTCCAGCAGTTGTTCTCGTCCATAGCGTGCCTCAATCATGTCTTTCAAGAGGGGATCGAGAACGGCGTAGTCCGGGAGGGAATCACTGTCTTTCTGGTCGGGTCGCAGTTC
>JAYKIX010000090.1:0-6007 GCA_035286005.1 Synechococcus sp.
GGTGGGCCTGCGCAAGGGCTCAACCGCCGTTGACTTCGCTTATCGCATCCACTCGGAGGTGGGTAACCACTGCCATGGGGTGCGCATCAACGATCGCCTCTCGCCCCTGTCCACCCCATTGCAGAACGGCGATTTCGTCAACATCCTCACCAGCAAAACGGCCCATCCCAGCCTCGATTGGCTGAACTTTGTGGCCACGCCCACGGCCCGTAATCGCATCCGCCAGTGGTACAAGCGCAGTCACCGGGAGGAAACCATCCAGCGGGGTAAGGGACTGCTGGAACGGGAGTTGGGGCGCAATGGTTTCGATGCGTTGCTCTCCAGCGAGGCCATGACCCGCGTCTCGGAACGCTGCAATCTGCACAGCACTGAAGATCTGCTGGCGGCCCTGGGCTTCGGCGCCGTCACTCTGCATCAGGTGCTCAACCGTTTGCGCGAAGAGGTGCGACTGCAGACGGAAGCTCAAGCCCAACCCCTCAGTAATGAGGACGTGGCTCGCAAGTTGGTGGAGCAACAGGCGGAGAGCAGTCCCGCCCGCGAGCGTCATGGTGAGATCCAGCCGATTCTCGGGGTCGAGGGGTTGGATTACCGGCTCGGTCGCTGCTGTGGTCCCCTCCCCGGTGAGGCGATCGTGGGCACTGTTGCCCTTGGCAACCACGGCATCACCATCCACCGTCAGGAATGTCCCAACATTGAGGCGATGCCCAGCGAACGGCGCTTGCCGGTGCGTTGGAACCCGGCCGCCAGTCGCGAGGGCCAGCGCTTCCCGGTGCATCTGCGCATCGAGGTGATTGATCGGGTTGGCATCCTCAAAGACATCCTCATGCGCCTCTCGGATGGCTCGATCAACGTCAGCGACGCCCGGGTGAAAACCGCCTATGGCAAGCCGGCACGGATTGACCTGCAGGTGGAGCTGGGCAGTGCAGCGCTTTTGCAGCGCACCATCAGTCAGATCCGTTCGATGGCGGATGTGCTCGACATCGCCCGCACCGGGCCGAGTTAAGTCATCGGAGGCTGCCGGATTGAGCGCCATGGTGGCGAACTGATCGCCAGCGAAACAGCCACCAGGCCAGGAGCCCCAGGCTGAGGGATAGGACAAGACCCACCAGGCTCGAGCCCAGCAGCAGGCGGCTGGTGAAACTCCAGCCTTGAGCCCACAGCGTGGCGCGATTCAGTGCCAGAGCCGCAGGGGTGGGACCTCCACGCAGTAGGGCGTCTCCCACTTGGTAGTTGAACCAATAGAGGGGCAGATAGGTGAAGGGGTTGCTGATCCAGGTGCCGGCCGCCGCCAGCAAATGATTGCCGCGCACCACGCTGGCCAAGGCGATGCCGAGCACGGTCTGCAGCCCGAAGAAGGGAAAGCAGCCGCAAAAAATGCCGGCTGCCAGTCCCCGGGCCCGTTGGCCTGGGCTGCCTTCTTGTCGCCACACCCAGGTGAGTGCCTGTCTGCAGCGAAGCCAGAGCCGTCGCAACCACCGTGTCATGGGAGCCGGGCCATGGGGTCAGCACTGCCGCCGATGGCGGTTGAAGATCGGCAGAGATCGTAGGAAGGTGCTCTGGATGGGGAAGGCCGCGCGGCCGGCCCCGATGCGTTTGGATTTGTGATGTCTGCCTCTGAGCCCGGCACTGTCTCCCTGCCAGACACGATTGCAGCGGTGGCGACGGCCGTCGCGCCGGGCCAGGGAGGCATTGCGGTGATCCGGCTGTCGGGGCCCCAGGCCCAGACAGCCGTGCGGGCGATCGCGCATTTCCCAGGCCGGCAGGAGTGGGCCAGTCATCGGGTGCTCTACGGCCATGTGCTCGGTGCTGATGGGGTGGAGCGGTTGGATGAGGTGCTCGTGCTGGTGATGGAGGGCCCCCGCAGTTTCACCGCAGAGGACGTGGTGGAGATCCATTGCCATGGCGGTGTGATTGCGGTGCAGCGTGTTCTTGCCCGTGTGCTGGAGCAGTCAGGGGTTCGTCGTGCCTTGCCTGGTGAGTTCAGCCAGCGGGCTGTTCTCAACGGCCGCCTGGACCTCACCCGGGCCGAAGCGATCACGGATCTGGTGGCGGCCCGCAGCCAGCGGGCGGCTCAGCTCGCCATGGCCGGTTTGGATGGCGGCATTCAGCGTCGCATCGGGGAGCTACGGGAACGATTGCTGGATCAGCTCAGCGAGCTTGAGGCGCGGGTGGATTTTGAAGAGGACCTGCCACCGCTGGATGGTGAGGCCCTGCTGCGGGAGTTGAGGGTCGTGCGGAAGGCCTTGTTGGAGCTCGTGGACGATGGCCAGCGTGGAGATGCCCTGCGCAGTGGTTTGCGCGTGGCCCTTGTGGGACGCCCGAATGTGGGAAAGAGCTCCTTGCTCAATCGCCTTAGTCGCCGTGAGCGGGCCATCGTCACCGACCTTCCCGGCACCACACGTGACCTGCTGGAGAGCGAGATCGTGCTGGAGGGAGTTCCGATCACGCTGCTCGATACCGCCGGCATCCGCGCCACAACCGATGCGGTGGAACAGCTAGGGATTGCCCGCAGCCATGACGCCCTGGCCAGTGCCGACCTGGTGCTGCTTCTGTTTGACCTCGCCGAGGGTTGGACGGCTGACGATCAGGCTCTGCTCGATCGCATCCCCCAGGACGTTCCCCATCTTTTGGTGGGGAACAAGGCAGATTTGGCAGGCCGTCGATGTGGCGAAAGTCTGCTTCCCGCTTTGGATGTGCAGCTCAGTGCTCAAACAGGAGTGGGGGAAGCCGAGCTGGTGCGAGCGGTCTTGCAGCGCTGCGGAGCCCTGAGTGAGCAGCCATTGCTTCTGGCCCTCAACCAGCGTCAGGCTGATCTGGCGGCCCATGCAGCGTCGGCTCTGCAGCGCAGTGAAGACGTGGCAGCGGAGGGGTTGCCTTGGGATTTCTGGACGATTGATCTGCGCCAGGCGATTCAAAGCCTGGGGGAGATCACCGGCGAGGAACTGACCGAATCGGTGCTGGATCGCATCTTTTCCCGCTTCTGCATCGGCAAGTGACCGTGCCCTGAGCCGCCAACATGGGTTGGTAGTTGATACGCCGTCGAAAGCAGTGCCATGACCGTTGCGTCCCTGACGATCACGCCCCGGTTGCGGCGGCAGCTGGGGGATTGGCTTCAGGAAGACCTCGGCCGTGGCGATCTCAGTGCTGCAGCCCTGCGAGGCCAACAGGGCCAGGCCCATTGGTTGGCGAAGGCCGATGGTGTCTTTTGCGGCGGCGTGCTGCTGGAACCGTTGTTGAGGGAATTGCATCCTCCTGATGGCGGGTGCCGGGTGAAGTTTTTGGTGCCCGATGGAACGTCCGTGCGCACCGGCGACCATCTGCTGGAGCTGGAGGGCCCTGCTGCATTGCTGGTGGCCCTGGAACGCACCGCCCTCAATCTGGCAATGCGTCTTTCAGGAATCGCCACGGCCACGTCTGCGATGGTGACGGCGCTTGAAGGCACGGGCGTTGTGCTTGCAGACACCCGTAAGACCACGCCAGGCCTTCGGGAGCTGGAGAAATATGCCGTGCGTTGCGGTGGCGGGGTGAATCACCGCATGGGGTTGGATGACGCCGCCATGCTCAAAGAAAACCATCTGGCTTGGGCAGGTGGTGTGGCTGCAGCCATCACTGCCGTGCGCGCCCAGTCGCCCTGGCCGGCCAGGGTGATTGTGGAGGCGGAAACGGCTGAAGAAGCCACTGCGGCCGTGAAGGCGGGGGCCGATGGCGTTTTGCTGGATGAATTCAGCCCTGCAGAGCTGCTCCAGCTCGTGCCACGGCTGCGGGAGCAGGCGCTCAACCGTCGTGGGGGAGCGCCTGTGGTGCTCGAAGCCTCTGGAATTCACCCGGCGGATCTCACCGCCTATGCCGCCACTGGGATTGACCTGATCTCCACCAGTGCACCGGTGACCCGCAGCTCTTGGCTGGATCTGAGCATGCGCTTCAGTGGCCCTGCGCTCGTTTGATCGGAGCCTCGCCCCCTGCCGGGGGATGATCGGGAGCTGACCTCGTCACGCTGCTGTCCATGCTGCGCATCGCCCAGGCCCTCGAAATTCAGCTGCGCGGCGCCCTGCAGCGGGCCTTCCCCGAGGCTTGGGCTGCCACAGAAGGCGTCGGGCTTGATCCTCAGCTGGCCCCGGCGAGCAAGCCGGAATTCGGTGACTTTCAGGCCAATGGGGCGTTGCCGTTGGCCAAACCGCTGAAGCAGGCCCCCCGCCAGATCGCCACAGCGATCGTGGAGCAGCTCCAGGCGGATGCTGAGTTCACCGCCCTCTGCCTGGAACCGCAGATTGCAGGTCCTGGATTTATCAACCTCACCCTTAAGCCTGAGCAGCTGGCGGCCGAGGTGGCCTTACGCCTGGGGGATGCACGTCTTGGGGTTCCCGCTGTGGAGAACCCAGCTCCGGTGGTGGTGGATTTCTCCAGCCCCAACATCGCCAAGGAGATGCATGTGGGGCATCTGCGCTCCACGATCATTGGTGACTCCCTGGCGCGGGTGCTGGAGTTTCGCGGCCATCCCGTGCTGCGCCTCAATCATGTGGGCGACTGGGGCACCCAGTTCGGGATGCTGATTACTCATCTCAAGCAGGTGGCTCCCGAAGCCTTGGAGACGGCCGATGCGGTGGATCTGGGAGATCTGGTGGCCTTCTACCGCGAGGCCAAGAAGCGTTTTGACGACGACGAAGCGTTCCAAACCACCTCCCGTGATGAGGTGGTCAAGCTCCAGGGGGGTGATCCGGTGTCGCTCCAGGCCTGGGGACTGCTGTGTGATCAGTCGCGCCGCGAGTTTCAGAAGATCTACGACCGCCTTGATATTCGCCTTAGCGAGCGGGGTGAATCCTTCTACAACCCCTTCCTGCCGGCGGTGATCGACGGCCTGAAGCAGGCCGAGCTGTTGGTGACCGATGACGGAGCCCAGTGTGTGTTTTTGGAGGGCGTCACCGGGAAAGACGGCAAGCCCCTGCCGGTGATCGTGCAGAAGAGTGATGGCGGTTTCAATTACGCCACCACCGACCTGGCAGCGATCCGCTACCGCTTTGGAGCGATGCCGGATGGAGACGGCGCCAAGCGCGTGGTGTATGTGACCGATGCCGGTCAGGCCAACCACTTCGCCGGCGTGTTTCAGGTGGCTGAGCGGGCGGGTTGGATCCCCGAGGGAAGCCGCCTGGAGCACGTGCCCTTTGGCCTCGTGCAAGGGGAAGACGGCAAGAAGCTCAAAACCCGCGCCGGCGACACCGTGCGTCTGCGGGACCTTCTCGATGAAGCGGTGGAGCGGGCCGAGGCCGACCTGCGCTCACGGTTGCAGGAGGAAGAGCGCAGCGAATCCGAGGAGTTCATTGCCCATGTGGCCACCACCGTCGGTCTGGCAGCGGTGAAATATGCCGATCTGAGCCAGAACCGGATCACCAACTACCAGTTCTCCTTCGACCGCATGTTGGCCCTGCAGGGCAACACAGCCCCCTATCTGCTTTATGCCGTGGTGCGCATCGCCGGGATTGCCCGGAAGGGCGGCGACCTGGCGGCCACCAATGCGCAACTGCAGTTCAGCGAACCCCAGGAGTGGGCGCTGGTGCGGGAGCTGCTCAAGGTCGATGCGGTGATCGCTGAAGTGGAGGAGGAGCTGTTGCCCAACCGGTTGTGCAGCTATGTGTTTGAGCTCAGCCAGGTGTTCAACCGCTTCTATGACCAGGTGCCCGTGCTCAAGGCGGATCCCGAAGCCCTGCCTTCCCGCTTGGCCCTCTGCCGTCTCACGGCCGATACCCTGAAACAGGGCTTGGGGCTGTTGGGTATTGCCACCCTCGAGCGGATGTGATCGCCAGGGCCAGGCTGGCGCTGCCCCTCAGGTCCGACGTCGAAACGGAATCGATTTGCTTTCCGCCAAGGCGCGAAAGCGTTCGATCTCGGCGTCGTTTTCAAAGCCGTGCTTGGGCAGCCAGAACGCGATCTGGGGCTGAGGGAACAGCAGGAATCCCAGGGGGCGTTCTTCGAGCTTCGTCACCAGCTCCCAGCTGAAGCGACTGCTGTCTTT
>JAYKIX010000091.1:0-4716 GCA_035286005.1 Synechococcus sp.
GCGTGAGGTCTTCGATCACCTGGGTGGCCGGTTGCTGGGCAAGGTGAAGAAGTGCTTCAGCCGCCTGCTCGAGGGGCAGCATGGCACGCCGGTCAAAGGAACTGTCGACCGTGGGGGAGTCCCAGAGGGACGAATCCACCGCTCCAAGGGTGAGCGTGCACGCGCGAATCCCATGGGAGCGCTCCTCTTCAGCCAAGCAACGGGTGAAGCTGGCCAGGGCAGCTTTTGAGGTGCAGTAGGCACCCCAGCCGGGAAAGGCATTTCGAGCGGCATGACTGCTCACGTTGATCACCAAGCCTCCGGCACCACGCATTGCGGGTACTACGGCCGCACACACCTGAAAAACGCTGGAAAGGTTGAGTTGAAGCAACCATTGCCAGCGGTCCAGAGGCATCGAGAGCAAATCCCCGGTGTAGGCCGCTCCAGCGTTGTTGATCAGCACAGACGGACGAAGACCATGGCTGAGAAGGGTTTCCACCGCTGGGGCGATGGCGGCAGGATCTGAGAGGTCACAGGCCTGATGAACCACCCTGCGTCCCGAGCTGGACAACTCTGAAACCAGAGCCTGAAGGGCGGCCTCACTGCGGGAGAGCAAAAGCAAATCCCAACCGGCTTTTGCGAAGGCCTGGGCAGCGGCATGTCCGATGCCGCGCGAGGCTCCGGTGATCAGAACAGACGGCAAGAAGGCTCAGCAGTCTGCAAGACCCTAAACAGCCAGGTCGTTTTCTGTTGTTCCCGCTGTGAGAACACGGCCCATGGCGCGAAACTTCCGGTAACGCTGATCACGCAATTCCTGCTCCGAGAGGCGGTCGAGCTCCCCGAGATGGTGCTCAATCGCATCACGCAGCACGTCTCCAGCCTGGAGAGGAGCCCAGTTATTCCCCCCAGCTGGTTCGGGGAGCACTTCATCGACAACCCCGAGGCTGCGCAGATCTGGGCCGGTAATGCGGAGAGCGGCAGCTGCTTCAGGGGCTTTGGCCGCATCTCTCCACAGGATGGAGGCGCAGGCTTCGGGGCTGGCCACGGTATAGACGCTGTGCTCGAACATCAACAGGCGATCCGCCACACCGATTCCCAGGGCTCCGCCGGATCCACCCTCGCCAATCACCGTCGCGATGATCGGTACGCGCAGTCGGAACATTTCCCTTAGGTTCACGGCAATGGCCTCGCCCTGCCCCTGTTCTTCCGCCAGCAATCCGGCGTAGGCCCCTGGCGTATCAATGAACGACAGGATCGGCAAGCGAAACCGATCGGCATGATCCATCAACCTCAGCGCCTTTCGATAGCCGCCTGGGGTAGCCATCCCGAAGTTTCGGGCCACGTTTTCCTTCGTGTCACGACCCTTTTGATGGCCGAGGAGCAGCACGGAGCGATTGCCAATCCTGCCCACACCCCCCACCAGGGCTTGGTCATCGCTACCGCGCCGATCACCATGGAGTTCAACCCAGTCGTCGCAGAACATCTGGATGTAATCCAGGGTGCTGGGACGGTGTGGATGACGCGCCACCTGAATCTTCTGCGCGGGCGTGAGACTCGAGAAGATCTCTTCGCGCCGGCGGGCTGCAAGGGTTTCGAGCTGCAGCAACTGCTGACTGACGTCCACCTCTGAACTTCGGGCCAGCTCACGGATCTGCTCGATCTGCTGCTCCAGTTCCACCAGAGGCTTCTCGAACTCGAGCAGATGACGACGGGCCATATCAGCGGAGGGGGGAGAGGGGATCAGGCAACGGCAGCCTGGGGCTGGGAACTGAGATTGAGGGTGGAGAAACCGTGCCGGACAGAAGCTTCACCGATGAAATCCATTTTCTCAAGGGTGATGTTGTTGCGGCCCCAGCTGAAATTGGTGTGGCACTCCTCGAATTCAAGCAGCATTGCCTCTGCGAAACAGGCGAACATCTGTCGCTGCGGCTTTTCCATCTCTGCGATCTCCATCATCGTCCAACCGATGTCAGAGAAGAACTCAACGATGCCCCCCTTGAGCACGTGAACGCTGGCTCCGGCCACCTTGGCATCGAGATTCTTGGGATACCCGCCGTCAATCATCAGACAGGGTTTGCGCAATGCAGCCGAGTCAATCTCGAGGGTGCGAGGCATGCTCGCCACCCAAACCACCACATCGGCCTCAGGCAGGGCCTCATCGAGGGTGAGGATGCGACCACCACCCAGTTCCTGCTGGAGATCCAGGAGGGGCTGCTGCTGGCGAGCCACCAAGAGAAGTTCACCCACCCCAGTGCGATTGGAGAGCCAGCGGCATACCGCACTGCCGATATCACCCGTGGCCCCGACCACGGCCACCTTGGCCTTCGCGAGATCGATACCAAGCAATGGCGCGTTGTTCTCCACCTGACGACTGATCACCCAGGCGGTGTGGGTATTCCCGGTGGTGAAGCGTTCCCATTCCAGGGTGGTGCTGCGCACGTGCTGGTGCTGCAGAAGGTTGAAGTTCTCGAAAATGATCGACGTGAAACCACCCAGCGCCGTGATGTTGATGCCCTTCTTCTGAGCCAGTTCCATCGCGTTGAGCACCTTGCGACGCGCTGTTTTGAACCGGCTCAGCATCTCCGGCACAAAACAGGAGTCGATGTAGGCGCCGGTGATCGTTTTGCCGGTGGGACTGGTGACTTCCACATGCTCCACGAGCTGCGGTGGAGCACTGCACCAGACATCGAGATCTCCTTCGGCGATGTGATCGAAACCGAGCTCAGAAGCTTTGCGCCTTGCGGCCTCAAAGCTGGTGGAATGTCCGATCAGACCAAACATGTACCGCCGACGATCAAAAAACTGAGAGCCATGGCCGCACCTGCTGAGGCCTGGTGCGGCCATGTTCTCACGAAACCATGTAACGGACGCTACGCGAAGGGACCTGGAAGGCTCTCTTCTCCCTGGCCCGAAAGGGAGGTCAAACAGCCAGAGCAGCTGCGGCCATGCGAGCGATATCGCGAGAGCTGAAACCAATCTCGTTCAGCGCTTCCTGATAGGCGATCAGGAAGTCTTCAATCAGATCTTCCTTCTCCATGTGGAGCACGGCCGCATCCTTGGCAACCTCTTCCAGCATGGAACGAATCAGGGGGAGGTTGACCTTGTTGGCCTCCATCAGCTCATCCTTGCTGGCTTCGAAGTTGGCCTTCAGCCACTCTTGGCCGTAGTTCAGATGGGTGTATTCATCTTTGACGACCCCTTCAGTGATCTTGCGGGCAAAGGGGTCAGCGACCGGGATGTAGATGTGATAAGCGGAGATTGCGAACGCTTCAATCAGCAGAGCCTGAATCAGCAGACAGGTCACCACCTTCCCTTCCTTGAGAGCCTGCTGGAAATTGCCATGCAGGGGGGCGAAGAAGCTGCGAGCAAAATCCATATCGGCCGTGACACCGAGGTTGTTGCCGCAAGCGGTGAAGCCCTTCATGTGCTTCATCTCCATGCGCGCGAGTCCTTTCAGCTCTTCCGCCTGCTCGGGGATGAGGGAGCCAAGGGAAATGTAGTTGTCATGGGCTTCCTGCTCCCCTTCGATCACAATCGCGTTGATGCGGCTGTAAGCGTCCTTGTAAGCCGCGCTGCTGAAATCAGGCAGTTGCGAAGCGGATTCTTCCTGATCACTGATGGCAGCGACCTCAGGCGAGTTGAGGGTCGGCATGGATCGTTCCGATAAACAGGCAATGCGAACGACTGTAACCAGCACGACCGCAAATAGCCCATCGCATCAGCCTCAAATCACGACCTGAGCACAGAATCCACCGGAGGCCACGGGCTGGCCAGGAGCCTGATGAACATGCCTTTCCAGTGCTCCACCAATGCCGTCTCCAACTGAAAGCCGAGGTTGGCACTGGCACCTCGACTGTCTCCCACCACACCAGTGCTGCTGAGATCAGAGGTGAGCCAAGCGAAGGGAGCCGCCCCCTCAAGACTCCACCCTTCGGGAGGAGTGGCTGCTGCGGAAGGTGCTTGATGCTCTCCGTCAACGGGCCGCTCGCTGCCCACCAGCCCCGGCTCCAGCGCCATCATCAAGCTGGTTTCGGCCAGACCCGCGTGCAAGCCAGCGTGCCGTTCCAGCTGAGGCAGCAGATCCGACAACCCATCAACACCACTCCAGAGGAAGCAGGGAAGAACCGCCATGCCAGGGGTCTGGCTTCGTAATTCGCGAGCCGCAGCCTGCAGCAGGCCGATTTGCCCGCCATGGGCATTGAACAGAACAAGGCGACGCACCCCCAGGTCCGCGAGTTGTCGACCCACGGTTTCAACCAGGCGAATCAAACAATCAGCAGGCAACGACAACGTGCCTGGGAATCCCACATGTTCAGGGGAAAAGCCAAGCGGCTGTAGAGGTAGACGCCAGATCGGCAGGTCCTCTGGCACCCCCCCAAGCACGCGATCAACAATGCGATCCGCAAACAAGGCATCGGTGACCAACGGCAGATGGGGGCCGTGCTGTTCCAGCGCACCAAAGGGCCACACCACCGTGGCACCAGGCCTTTGAAGCGCCTGGCCAGCCGCCGGCCAAGGCAGACGTTCGAGGCAGCGCTGTGGGCTGGACATGGATCAATGGAAGGGCGGCGTAATCCCACCCTGCCTGTCAGACTGCGCGATCGACGACTCACTGGGGTCCATGGCCGGATCAGGCAGCCTGCAGCCGAAACAACCCAAGGCGCCGAAGCCTTCCGCTGAACTGAGGCCCCCGCAGGTGATGCAAATCACCCGCAAGGATGAGCAGGAACGACTTCG
>JAYKIX010000092.1:0-18886 GCA_035286005.1 Synechococcus sp.
CACTGGGGTCCATGGCCGGATCAGGCAGCCTGCAGCCGAAACAACCCAAGGCGCCGAAGCCTTCCGCTGAACTGAGGCCCCCGCAGGTGATGCAAATCACCCGCAAGGATGAGCAGGAACGACTTCGTCGTGAAGCCGATGAGGCCCGCGCAGCGGCGGAAGCGGCACTCGAGCGGGCGCGTGAACTGGAACGCGCAGCCCAGGAAGCGGGGGGACCAACCCGCCCCGCAGCACCGCCCAACCGATCAAGCGGACCTTCTGCAGTGTCCGAAACACGTGGTGACGACGCGCTGTTCGACACTTCCGATCTTGAAGGCCTCACCATGGCCGACCTGCTCGGGCCTGCCAATCGCAAGCCCCGCTCGGCTCCAACCCCTGCAAGCCCTGCTGCCGATCGCAGCCGCAGCGTCGACGATTTCGACTTCGATGAGGAAGCCTTCCTCGCCGCCCTCGATGAGAACGAACCTGTCGGCACAACCGGTGATGTGGTCACCGGCACGGTGATCGGCCTGGAAAGCGACGGGGTTTATGTCGACATCGGGGGCAAAGCCCCTGGCTTCATGCCCAAGAGCGAGTGCGGCCTTGGAGTGATTACCAACCTCAAAGAACGCTTCCCCAAGGGCCTGCAAATTGAAGTGCTGGTCACCCGCGAGCAGAACGCCGATGGCATGGTCACCATCAGCTGCCGTGCGCTGGCCCTTCGCCAGAGCTGGGACAAGGTGAAGCTGCTCGAGAAAGAGGGCAAGGTGGTTCAGGTGAAGGTCAGCGGTTTCAACAGGGGCGGCGTCACCTGCGATCTGGAGGGCCTTCGCGCTTTCATTCCCCGCTCTCAACTTCAGGACGGAGAGAACCACGAAGCGTTGGTAGGCAAAACCCTTGGCGTCGCATTCCTGGAGGTCAATTCAGAGACCCGCAAGCTGGTGCTGTCGGAGAAGCGTGCTGCAGTGGCGGCTCGCTTCTCCGAACTCGAAGTTGGCCAACTGGTGGAGGGGCACGTGGTGGCCGTGAAGCCCTACGGCTTCTTTGTGGACCTCGGTGGCATCAGCGGACTGCTTCATCAATCCGTCATCACCGGCGGCAGTCTGCGATCCCTGCGTGAAGTATTCGACCATGGTGACCTGGTCAAAGCCCTGATCACCGAACTCGACCCTGGTCGCGGTCGCATTGCCCTGAATACGGCAATGCTCGAAGGTCAGCCAGGCGAACTGCTGGTGGAAAAAGACAAAGTGATGGCAGAAGCCGTCGATCGAGCCAACCGTGCTCGTAACGTCCTCAGGCAACAGGAACAATCAGCCGGATGATCGCGGTCGACCCGCCCCGCAGCACTTCCCTCGACCGTCAGGCTGATTGGGAACTTGACTTCTATTCCAGGCCCATTCTCGAGCCGGATGGCAAAAAGCGATGGGAGCTGCTGATCAGCAGCACTCCCATACTCGGAGGAGGAGAACCCTTCCGCTACTCCCGCCGCTGCCCTGCCGGAGAAGTGAACTCTTCCTGGCTCACGGAAGCCCTGCGTGAAGCCATGGATGCCGCGGCTCAGGAAGGTTGGCGATCACCACGGCGGCTGCGTTCCTGGCGCAGTGCCATGCGCACGATGGTGCAGCGGGCAGCAGCGGCACTCGATCTTGAGATGGTGCCCAGTCGCCGCACCTACGCCCTGATCGATTGGATGGCGGAGCGCAATCGCGAGGTTTATCCCTTCGAGGATGGCTTCATGGCAGGGCCTCTCGCACCACCTCCGTTGGCTGTCAGCACCCCAGCTGTTCCCTTGCCGGAAGCCGTTCGGGGAGACGCGTGGAGCTGGGCCACCCTTCCACTGGGAAGCTTGGCTGAAGCCTCTGAATGGCCCCTAGGTTTCAACGGATTGCTGCCGATCCCTTCAGGACTCGATCCTGAAATGCAAATTCCCGGTCTGCGCTTGTTCAGCAGCAGCCGCGCCCTCGCCCTGGCGGGGTGGCTTGGAGGCCTTGAGCCCGTTCGCCTGCGCGTCGATGGGCGACAACTGATTCTTGATGCCGGCCAGGACGACAGCTGGCTCGTGACCGACCTAGATGCGACTGGGGCAGTTACAGCAAGTCAAGCGCTTGCATCAACCCTCCAAGGAGGGGCTGGGCTGCAATTCATTGCAGTGCAAACCACTCCCGATCACCCCCGGTTCGAAGGGTTCTGGATGCTGCGAGATCAACCCGAACCATGACAGGGCCAACCATGCCTGCCGATCCCCTCAGCAGTGATCCGTTCGCCGTTCAGGATCGGAACTTCAACACCCTGAGCGGCTGGACCTGGATTGGTTGCTACGGAGGGTATTACCTCAGTTGTGATCTCCTCGAAGGCCAGGGATTTGAACACGGCTTCTTCACCCGTCGCTGGCAAGGGCGAGATCCTGATGCTTTAGCCACCTACCTTTCAGCCGGCATCACGGTGCACCGCCCCCAGCAGGTGCATGGAAATACGGTGCTGGAAGCCTCCAATGCAGATCGCGCCCCTTGGCCGGAGGCCGATGGATTGGTGAGTGATCGGGGCAGCCAGAGTTTGTGGGTGTGTGGCGCCGATTGCACCCCAGTGCTGCTGGCAGACCCGCAGAGCGGTCATGTTGCCGCTTGCCATGCCGGTTGGCGAGGCGTGGCGAGTGGCATCCTGCGAGAAGCGATCACGCGTCTCGAACAACGGGGAGGCGCCCGCCATCAGTTTTTGGTGGCGCTGGGTCCTGCCGTGAGCGGCAGTCGTTATCAAGTTGCCCGATCGGTGGCTGACCAGGTGGTCAACGCCGTGGCCCCGGAAGCACCAAGCCGAATCGACCGAGTGGACCCCCAGTTAATGGCGTCGATCGTTCTTGACGATCCCGAGCCCGAACGCTCCCGTCTCGACATCCGTGCAGCAGCAAACGCCCAGCTTCAGGCGGGAGGCCTCCTGGCCGAGAACATCAGCCATTGCCCCCTGTGCACGATGGCGGAACCTGCCCTGTTCCATTCCTGGCGACGCGACCAGGTGAAGGCAGTTCAATGGAGCGGCATCGTTTCTCAGGCCGCTATCTGATGAGGCCCGAGATCTGGGCAGGTTCATGCATCAGCCAGTAGTCGCAACGCCACCGCTTCAGCCGCACGAATGCCATCGATCGCCGCCGAAAGGATTCCCCCCGCATAACCAGCCCCTTCTCCAGCTGGCGTCAGACCAACAATGTTGGTGGATTCGTAGGCCTGATTTCGCGAGAGGCGCACCGGTGACGATGTGCGCGTTTCCACTCCTGTGAGCAATGCATCGGGGTGGTCATACCCTTCCAAGCGTTTGGCAAAGACCGGCAAGGCTTCCTGAAGTGCCGCGATCATCGAAGCCGGGAGAGCCTGGCGTAGATCGGCTGGCTTAACCCCTGGTTGATAGGACGGTGCAATCCCCCCCAGCCGAAGACTGGGCCGGTCGGCCAGGAAATCCTCCAGACGCTGCACCGGAGCGCTGTAATCGCCTCCACCAAGCCTGAAGGCCCGCTCCTCCAGGACGCGTTGGAAAGCGACTCCCGCCAAGGGATCTCCAGGGAAACGTTGGTAGGTCGCCAGATCTTCCTCCAGCACGGGCATCACTAAGCCGCTGTTGGCGTTGCGTTCATTGCGGGAGTGTTGACTCATCCCATTGGTCACCACCTGTCCAGGCTCACTGGTGGCGCCCACCACCAAGCCACCGGGGCACATGCAGAAGCTGTAAACGCAGCGACCGTTCTGGGCATGGTGTACGAGCTTGTATTCCGCCGCACCAAGCTGAGGATGCCCCGCATGGACTCCCCAGCGAGCCTGATCAATCAGAGGCTGGGGGTGCTCAATCCTGAAACCGACGGCAAAGGGCTTAGCGGTCATCGCCACACCATGACGTTCGAGCATTGAGAAGGTGTCCCGTGCTGAATGCCCCGGTGCCAGCACCACGTGCCGGCACGCCAGCTCACTGCCATCGGCCAAACGAAGGCCCACCAGTCGCCGCACCGGCCCAGGCTGAGAACCATCACCTGACGCTTCGCAAAGTGAAGGTTCGAGAATCAAGTCCTCAACATGGGCTCCGAAACACACCTCGCCACCCAACTGCTCAATCCGGGAGCGCAGGCCACGCACCACCGTGGCCAGCTTGAAGGTACCGATGTGCGGCCGATGGACCGTGAGAATTTCTGGATTGGCACCACTTGCCACCAGCTCCTCCAGCACCTTGCGGCCATAGTGCTCAGGATCACTCACCTGGCTGTAAAGCTTGCCGTCTGAAAAAGTGCCGGCCCCACCTTCACCGAACTGAACGTTTGATTCGGGATTGAAAGGTCCCGTGCCTCGCCAGAAACCAAAGGTGTCGGCAGTGCGCTGCTTCACTGGCTGACCACGCTCCAACAGCAGGGGACGGAACCCCATCTGTGCCAGCAGCAGAGCCGCGAAATAACCACAGGGCCCTGCTCCAACCACCACGGGCCGATGGGAGCCATGCAAACCAAAGCCAGCCGGAGCGGCAGCCACCGGTCGATAGCGGGTGTCAGGTGCAGTGCGCACCCGTTGGTCAGCACGATGCTTCCGCACCACGGCCGATTCCCCCCGCACCTCCACATCGAGGCTGTAGATCAGCTGAATCTGTTCCCGCCGACGGGCATCAATGCTGCGCTTGATCAACCGATACCTGAGCAGCCGCTCAGGGGGTATACGCAAGCGGCGCACAATGGCCTGCTCCAGATCCTCCGGCCCATGGTCGAGAGGCAGCCGAACCTCGCTCAAGCGCAACACTGGCGTCACTGCCCCAGGCTTCCTGAAAACCTTACTGAGCCGCGTTGCGGCGTCATTCAGAGAAGCACTGTTGAAGGTTATGGAGCGGAGTCCACGTCGTTTTGAGCGGGATCAGACCCTGCTCTGGAGACTGCGAGCCCATAGGCCAACACCCCAGCTACCAAAAGCATGGCCCCGATTGCCAAGGCCAGGGAACGATTCGGCCCTGCAGCGTCGGTCCAGATTGCCGTGCTCAGAAAAGCTCCTCCCAAGAGCACACAAGGCACCATCACCATGCCAGCAGCAACGTTGTTCCGGGCCATCGTCAGGCCTTCGCGCAACTCAAGTGAGCAAGACCAGCCTCCGCCAGAGCGGTGCTGAGATCACGATCACTTCCCAAAGGAGTGACCCTGGCCAGCAGCGTTCCGTCCAGCGCCCCTTCAGGCCGGAGATTCACGCGCTGACGGCGGGGAAGGGCTTGGCGGAGAAAGTCCACAGCCGCTTGCTCATCGGCTTCGAGCACCTCCAGACATGCCAACTGAACCGTGTAATTGCGGTTGTGATCACCAACCTGCAACAGAGAAGAGGAGCGCACTTGAAGCACTTCAGCTGCTTCAACAGCTGAGGCAACACTGATTACTGCAAGCCAAGTCAGCACCATGCCTAGACCACGGCGGATCCAGGACGGCAAAGAGGAACCCCCCTGCATCAGAGTGATGCCCCGCAGGACGGGCAGAAACGATGCTCATGGCTCGTGACTGCGCCGCAGGAGCCGCAGCTGCGGGTAGCCTCCATCGCCAGTTCGGGATGGGAAGGAAGGCCCACCATCTGAGCATTGCTGCAACCGGGCGGGACCATCGGGTAACAATTCTCGCCGCGACGAACGCGCACATCGATCAGCATGGGACCCGGAGCGGCGAGGGCATCGCGCAGGCCTGACACGAGGTTGTCCCGAGCATCAATACGCACACCACCCACACCGAAGGACTGGGCCAAGGCCACGAAATCGGGCATGCCGGTTTGCATGTTGGACGCGGAATAGCGCTCGTCATAGAAACTTTCCTGCCACTGACGAACCATGCCCTGCCACTGGTTATTCACGATCACCACCTTCACAGGCAGCTGGTATTGAGCCAGGGTGCCCAGCTCCTGAATGTTCATCAGGATGCTGGCGTCACCGGCCACACACACCACTGGGGTGTCGGGGCAGGCGGCTTGGGCGCCCATGGCAGCGGGCATCCCAAAACCCATCGTGCCGAGACCGGCACTACTGATCCACTGACGAGGACCGTTACGTAGGTACTGGGCTGACCACATCTGATGCTGTCCGACATCGGTGGTGACGATCGCCCCTGCGGTGAGATCGCGCAAAGCGATGAGCACCTCCTGGGGGTAGATCTCGCCCTCAGGCGTTGGCACTGTGAGGGGATAGCGCTGTTTCCAGGTGGCGATTTTGGCCAGCCAGGAGGCTGACGTGGGGCGCACATCGCGTTGGCGGCTGTGCTGCACCAACTGCTCCATGCTCTGGGCCAGATCGCCGAGCACAGCCACATCCGCGCGGCGGGTCTTGCCGATTTCAGCTGGATCGATCTCAAAGTGAATCACCCGAGCCCGTGGGGCGAAGGTGTCGAGCTTGCCGGTGACACGGTCGTCGAAACGGGCCCCAACAGCAATCAGCAGATCGCATTCCGTGACGGCAAAGTTGGCATAAGCCGTGCCATGCATGCCGAGCATGCCGACAGACAGAGGATCATTCTCATCAAACGCTCCCTTGCCCATCAAGGTGGTGGTGACCGGCAGCTGATGACGGTGGGCCAGCTCTGCAAGCGGCAGATGAACCCCGGCGGAAATCGCCCCACCACCCACGTAAAGCAGTGGACGCTGGGCGTCCTGAATCAGATCAAGGGCCTTTTCAAGCGCCGCAGGATCCGGTTGAACGGGCAAACGAAAGCCGGCGGGAACAATGGAACCAGGCTCAACCGGGATGTAATCAAATTCTTCCTGCCCAACATCCTTGGGGATGTCAATCAACACAGGGCCGGGTCGTCCGGAGGCGGCAATAAAAAAGGCCTGCGCCACCACCGAAGCCAAGTCAGCAGGATCGCGCACCACCCAGGAATGCTTCACGATCGGCAGGGTGATCCCGAAGATGTCGGTTTCCTGGAAGGCATCGGTGCCGATGGCCGGGCGAGGGACCTGACCGGTGATCACCACCATGGGCACCGAATCCATCTGAGCGGTGGCGATACCGGTGACGAGATTCGTCGCCCCAGGCCCAGACGTTCCGAAACACACACCCACCCGTCCGGTGGCGCGTGCATAGGCATCAGCAGCGTGGGTTCCTGCCTGTTCGTGTCGAACAAGGATGTGACGCACCCAGCCCTGCTGCTCCGCCACATGCAGGGCGTCATAGATCGGCAGAATGGCGCCGCCCGGATAGCCGAAAATCGTGTCCACGCCATGGCGGCGCAGGGCATCCATCAGTGCTTCAGCACCAGTGATCCGTTGCTTCCCTCCCTCGCGGGATGCACCGGAGACCGTTGGCGCAGAAGTCAGGGTCACAGCGACGTCACAAAGTGCCGATCCTCAGATTAAGTGGCGACCGACCGGCTGCAGAAATCGGAACCTCAGAGCAACCCGAGGGCATGCAGAGGACCATGCCCGCTCACTAGCTCGAGCAGGAAAGCCGAGAAACCAACCATGGCAAGGCGACCGTTCCACACCTCAGAGCTGTTGTTCCAACCCCACTCCCACTTCTCCTGGGGATACAGCTTGACCGTGGTGGGAAGTTCTGCAGCCTGATCGAGATTGACTTCTGGGCCTTCAAGACTGGCGGCCACCATGTCAGCCAATCCCTTGATGAAGGGCGCATAGGTATCAAGGGCACGAACGCGTCGGAAATTGACGACCCCGGCTTCAGTGGCCAGTTCTCTGTATTCGATGTCGATTTCCTCGAGTGTCTCAATGTGCTCACTCACAAAACTGATGGGCACAACAACCAGGTCGCGCGTCTTGGCTTCGCCGAGGGCTTCCAGCGCCTCTTCCGTGTAGGGCTTCAGCCACTCCACAGGGCCCACGCGGCTCTGGTAAGCAAGGGTGTGGGGATTGGGGGCTCCAAGAATGGCTTCGAGCTCGCGCATGATCAACGCGGTGCAGGCCTCAATTTCCTGCTGGTAAGGATCCCCTGCTTCCTCCACATAGCTCTTGGGAACCCCATGGGCACTGAAGAAAACGTGAGCGTCTTCCGGCACATCTGAGGCACGGATTTCCTCGGCGATCAGCTCTGCCATCGACCGGACATAACCAGGATGGTCGTACCAGCTGCGGATGCAGCGCAGAGGGAGCTGCTGGAACGTGGGGTCAAGCTGACGCAACCGCTGCAGCTCACGGAAGCTGGATCCGCTGGTGCTGATGGAGAAATGGGGATACAGGGGCAGAACCACCACCTGCTCAATACCATCGGCCTTGAGATCGGCCACCGCTGATTCGGTAAACGGATGCCAGTAACGCATCGCCACGTAGGAGGTGGCGTCAATACCGCGCTGCCGCAACTCACTCTGCAGTTCTCGAGCCTGTTGTTCAGTGATGCGGCGCAAGGGTGAGCCGCCACCGATCGAGCGATAGGCCTCCTGAGACTTGCTGCTGCGCAGAGTGCTGATCAACCAGGCCAGGGGCTTCTGCAGAGCCGGGATAGGCAGTCGGATGATCTCCGGATCCGCAAACAGGTTGTAGAGAAATGGCCCCACATCCTGAATCCGTTCCGGTCCCCCGAGGTTGAGAAGAAGGACGCCGACCCGGGCCATGAAGCAGCCGTTAGCTCATTTGGGGGTTGAGCGTAACTCCCATCGACGCCAAGGTGGCGCCATCGTGCTGGCACCCGCCCCATGAACACGAGCGTTGATCTCAGCGCTGATCTTGCCGCCATCAACGCCACCCTTGCCACGGAAGGCGTGCGCCTGCGGATCGAACAACGGGGGAAGCGGCTCAATTTGCGCGGCCCACTGCCATGCCGAAACCACCCAGGCCGGATGCGGGTGCAGCGACTCAGCCTTGGTGTCTCAGCCACTGCTGAAGGACTTGAGGAAGCCCGGCAACTCCTCCACTTGGTGAATCTGCAGCTGCGTCGCCAACAATTCGACTGGCAACAGTGGGGCCGAGAGACCCAGGCCCAGAGCCTCTGCGCCGCGGTGACGCCGGCGAATGCATCCGGCGCCCAAGGGACAACCTCCCTGGAGGCAGAGGATCCACAGGGGAGCACTGATCGGACTCCGCTTCAACGGGAGCTAAAGGCTTTCGAACATGCCTTCTTCAACGATCCAATGCGTCGCCGATCTCCCGCCGGCAGTCGCACCACCTGGACCTCCGCCTATCGCCCCTATCTCCGACGGTTGACCAAGATCGCTCAGGAACGGGACCTTGGCCTTGGCACAGCCCTGCTGAAGCTCACCCTCCAGAGTTACGGCGACGGAAGCCGCAGTCGCCAGCAATGCGCCACCAGCCTGGCGGCCCTGGCCAGGCACCTGGACATTCCCCTGCCCGAAGACTGGCGCGCTGAATCTGGCGGCTATGGGCTGCATCAGGCACGGTTCCGGCAGCTACCAAGTGATGCGCAGATCCTCGAAGCCGTGCTGCGCATCCCCAATCCCCGCTGGCGCCTGGCCTTCGGCCTCATGGCCACCTACGGACTCCGCAACCATGAAGTGTTCTTCGCCGATCTCAGTGCCCTGGCCCCGGAGGGCGATCAGGTGTTGAGGGTGCTGCCCACCACCAAAACCGGCGAGCATCAGGTGTGGCCTTTTCACCCCGACTGGGTGGATCGATTTCAACTGCAGCAGCTCGGCAAGGAACCAGGGCTCTTGCCAGGGGTGTGCACAGACCTCCGCCGCACAACGCTCCAACAAGTGGGGCGTCGGGTGGCCGAACAATTCCGTCGTTACGCACTGCCGTTAACCCCCTACGACCTCCGCCACGCCTGGGCCGTACGCACCATCCACATCGGACTACCAGACACCGTGGCCGCCAGGATGATGGGCCACTCCGTGGCGATTCATACCCGCACTTACCACCACTGGATCACCCGAAGGGACCAGCAGCAGGCTGTGGATGCGGCCCTGGCCCGACACATGGCTTGATCGATGACCTCGCTTTTACGGCCCCTGGCCTATCGCTACCGCTGGATTTACGACACGGTCACAGCAGTGTCCTCCCTGAGTGTGGGGGGAGTGACGCGGCTGCGCAGCTTGGGGGTGGAGGCCCTGCAACCGCACCTCCCGAAAGGGGCCGCGGTGCTCGACCTCTGCTGCGGCTCAGGGGAAGCGGCCGCACCCTGGCTCGCGCAGGGTTTTGAAGTCACAGGGCTCGATGTCTCTCCCCTTGCCCTGTCCCTGGCGGCCCAGCGTCACCCCGACCTCACCCGCGTGGAAGGGCTGGCAGAAGATCCACCTCTGGCTGACGCCAGCTTCGATGCCATTCAGCTGAGTGTGGCCTTGCACGAATTCTCGCGACCGGAACGGGAACAGGTGCTGCAGGCTTGCCTGCGGCTGTTGCGACCGGGGGGCTGGTTGGTGCTGGTGGACTTGCATCCGGCAGGACCCTGGTTGCAGTTCCCGCAACAGCTGTTTTGTGCCCTGTTTGAAACCGACACCGCCGCGGCCATGCTGGAAGACGACCTTCCCAGTCAGCTCAGACGCCTCGGCTTCAGCCAGGTGAAACAAGAGTTACTGGCGGGACGGGCCCTGCAACGCATCACTGCCTGCCGCCCCCACAGCACCGATCAACCATGAGCAACACCCCTCTCGATCAAACCGCCGCGGAGCTGGGCATGGGGGGGCATCTGGCTCCCGAGAAAGATGACGCCGGTTACCGCAAACGCATGGAACGACGCCAGGAGGTGCAACGCCAGCGAGTTGAGGAACGCAATAAGGAAAAGGGACTGATCCTGGTGTTCACGGGCCAGGGCAAGGGCAAAACCACTGCGGGGCTTGGCTTGGTACTGCGCAGCCTCGGCCACGGGGAGCGGGTGGCGATCGTGCAGTTCATCAAGGGCGGCTGGGAACCAGGCGAGGCGAGAGCCTTGAGAACCTTTTGCGACCAAGTGGCATGGCATGCCCTCGGAGAGGGCTTCACCTGGGAAACCCAGGACCGGCAACGGGATCAACACCTGGTGGCCGAGGCTTGGCAAACAGCCCTGGGGTATCTGCGCAACAGCGACTACAAGCTGGTGCTGCTCGACGAACTGAATGTGGCACTGAAACTGGGTTACATCGATGCCGAAAGCGTGATTGCAGGGCTGCGCGAGCGGCCTGAGCTCTGCCATGTCGCCGTCACAGGACGCGGAGCCCCCACCGAACTAATCGAGGCTGCCGACCTGGTCACTGACATGACCCTGGTGCGTCATCCATTCCGAGAACAGGGGGTCAAAGCCCAGGCGGGCATTGAGTTTTAGGGATCAAGACGGACAGTCAGACCTCAGGGTCGACCGGATCGAGGTCACTGTTCAGGAGTCCGGATGCTGCCGTCAGCACCGACAACCCACTGACCAGCAAAGCGCGATGCACGATCGGATCCTTCCAGCAGGAAGGATCCTGACTGGCACGGTCAAGGGCCGAAAGGGTGAGTCGGGCCATCACGCCACTTCGAGGCTCGCTGTGATCGGACATCGGCGGATCCCAGTTGATCCATGCAAGCGCCTTTTGAGGCTCTGACCAGTCCTGGGGATCCACGCCATTCCACCAATCGAGGCAGAAAAAAGGCCCTTGCTACTGTCAAAAGGATCTGGTGGACGAATGGCTTACAAGCGTGCCCTGCTCAAGCTCAGCGGCGAAGCGCTGATGGGGGATCAGGGATATGGAATTGATCCCGCCATTGTTCAATCCATCGCAGAAGATGTCGCCAAGGTGATGGCTGGCGGCACTGAGCTGGCCATCGTGGTGGGCGGCGGCAATATTTTCCGAGGTCTGAAGGGGTCTGCGGCAGGCATGGACCGAGCCACGGCCGACTACGTGGGCATGCTTGCCACGGTGATGAATGCGATCACCCTGCAGGACGGCCTCGAGCGAGCCGGAGTGGAAACCCGCGTGCAGACCGCCATCGAAATGCAGGAGGTCGCCGAGCCCTATATCCGACGCAAAGCCATTCGCCATCTGGAGAAAGGAAGGGTCGTGGTGTTTGGCGCAGGCTGCGGAAACCCCTTCTTCACCACCGACACCACCGCCGCCCTGCGGGCCGCTGAGATCAGCGCAGATGTGGTGTTCAAGGCCACCAAGGTGGACGGCGTCTACGACAAGGATCCTGCCAAACATCCTGACGCGGTGAAGCATGAGCAGCTCACCTTTCAGCAGGTGCTGAGCGGAGAGCTCGCGGTGATGGACAGCACCGCTATCGCCCTCTGCAAAGACAACAACATCCCCATCGTGGTCTTCAATCTGTTTGAACCTGGCAACATCGGCAGAGCCGTGGCCGGCGAGCCCATCGGTTCCCGCATCAGCAACTGAACTCCGTCATGTCGAAGCAAGACCTCGAAACAAGCATGCAGAAGTCGGTGGAATCCACCCAACGCATGTTCAACACCATCCGCACCGGCCGGGCGAACTCCTCGCTGCTGGATCGCATTTCAGTGGAGTACTACGGCGCCGACACCCCTCTGAAATCGCTGGCGACTCTGTCCACACCGGATTCCCAGACCATCCAGATCCAGCCCTTCGACATCAGTTCCCTGGCACTGATCGAAAAGGCGATCGCCATGAGCGAACTGGGCTTTACCCCCAACAACGACGGCAAGATCATCCGGATCAACGTGCCACCTCTCACCGAAGAGCGGCGCAAGGAGTTCTGCAAGCTGGCGTCGAAATACGCCGAGGAGGGCAAGGTCGCCCTGCGCAACATCCGTCGCGATGCGATCGACAAGATCAAGAAACAGGAAAAAGACGGCGAATTCTCCGAAGACCAGAGCCACGACGAACAGGACGGCGTGCAGAAAACTCTGGACAAGTACATCGGCATCCTCGAGAAGCACCTGGCTGAGAAAGAGGCCGACATCCTCAAGGTCTGAATCCGGAACCCAACGTGACGAGTTCCGATGTGGTGGTGATCGGCGCTGGAGCTGCTGGCGCCGCAGCCGCTTTTCATCTCAGTCAGTCAGGACATCGGGTCACGCTGCTCGAGCGTGATGCCCGCCAACAGGCTGGACCTCAGGATCCTGGATGCGGTCGGATCAAACCCTGTGGTGGCGGCATGGCCGCCTCCGTGCAGCAGTGGTTCCCCTTCTCCCTGTCCCCGGCGGTCGACGAGGTGATTGAGCGGGTGGAGTTCAGCTGGTGCCTCACCGATCCTGTGGTGGCTGAACTCCCCGGTTCAGCACCCTTTTGGATCGTGCGACGTGAGCGCCTGGATGCACTCTTGATCAGCCAAGCGATCGACAACGGCGCTGAACTCTGTAATGGCTTCGAGGTCACCGACCTCAGGCGCGAACCCCAAGGGCTGTGGCAGGTCTCCAGTGCGGACGGACGCTCCCATGAGGCACGCGCTGTCGTGATCGCCGATGGCTCCGGATCCCCCTGGCCGGCTCGCCTTGGGTTGGGCCCCGCCCATCTGCATCTCGCCAGCACTACTTCAGTGCGCCTTGAGGGGCGAGGGGCCTTGCGGCAAGGCTCAGCACGCTTTGAGTTCGGGCTGGTGCACCACGGATTTGCCTGGGCCTTCCCCATGGGCGATGGCGTGAACGTGGGAGTTGGCACGTTCATCGGACGCCATGGATCCGATAGTGATGCGATCCTGTCTCAATTGCTCCCCGATCTGGGTTTTGCTGCCGATGCCGGCCTGCGTCAGCAGGCAGAACTGCGGGTGTGGAACGGACACCAACCCCTCCATGGGGACGGCCTTGTTGCCGTTGGCGATGCTGCCTCTCTGTGCGACCCCTTCCTCGCGGAGGGGCTACGGCCAGCCCTGATGAGCGGCTGTGAAGCCGCCGCCAACCTTGATCGCTGGCTTCGGGGGGAGCAGAAGGATCTCACGACCTACTCCCAAACGATGCGAGAACGCTGGGGCGACTCCATGGCCTGGGGGCGGCGCATCGCCCAAGTGTTCTATCGCTTCCCCAAGGTGGGCTATCAACTTGGGATCAAGCGCCCGACCGCACCCCAACGCATTGCCCAGATCCTTTCGGGCGACATGGGCTACGGCGACATTGCTCAACGGGTGATTAAGCGCCTGCTGCTCAAGCGGGGCTAGAGATCCAGCGAGAGTTGTTGATCACCGCCGGCTGCCAGGGCGTTGATGCGCCCAGGGCGACGCCTGTTCACCGGGGAGAGACCGGCACGACGCGACCCATGGCGCTGCTGAATCCCATCGGCGAGAGGCGCAAAACCCGTCTTACGGCGGATCTCCCAGATCCGATCTTTCGCTTCGCGAGCCGCTGCCGTTGGATCCACAATCGGGGCCGGATAGTCGAGACCAATCCTGAAGCCGAAGCGCTCGCTGCTGCGGGTGTCGAGCTTCCAGGGCTCATGCAGATAGACATCGGGTAGAAGCGCCAATTCTGGACACCAGGCGCGGATGAAATGCCCTCTGGGGTCGTGATCTTGGCCCTGTTTGATCGGGTTGTAGATCCGAATGGTGTTGATGGCCGTGCTGCCCGACTGCATCTGACACTGACTCCAATGAATCCCCGGTTCGTAATCGACGAACTGTCGGGCCAGATGCAAACCGGTCTCCCTCCACGGAAGCCAGAGGTGATAGCTGGCGAACGACATCAACATCGCTCGCATGCGGAAATTGATCCAGCCCTGGGCGTGGAGCGCACGCATGCATGCATCCACAAAAGGTACCCCTGTGCGTCCTTCTCCCCAGGCCTGATAGCGCTCGGCATCGAACGTCCGGAGGCCCCGCATGTACGGATGAAAGTCTTGAAACTCGATCGCAGGTTCACTCTCAAGTTTCTGAATGAAGTGACAATGCCAATGCAAACGAGAACCAAAGCTGCTGGCGCCACGGCCAGACATCCTGCGACTGGCCTGCACCACCTCCCGCATGGAGAGGCACCCCCAGGTGAGATAGGGCGATAGCCGCGAACATCCCCGAAACGCCACTGCTGGGCTGGAAAGACTGCTGGCGTAACGCTGCACACGATGTGCAAGAAAATCTTCGAGTTCACGCAGGCCGGCATCACGGCCACCCCGTTGACGGTACGGACAGGGGTCCGGTGCGAGCTCCAGATCGTCCGCCGTGGGGATCTCCCCCAAAGGAATCCCCGGCAAGGACGACAGCTTCACCGGGGCTGGACTGGGCTGTTCAGCCATGCGCTCTTCCCAGCGCCGTGCCCAACCTTCACGCCGCTTCAATGCCCGGGTGACCCCAAACTGGGGAATCTGAATCCAGGGAATGCCCTGCGCTCGCGTCCAGGCCAGGACCTGCCGATCGCGTGCATAGGTGAAGCCATTACCGGTTTCTTCGTGACTCCATAGGGCTGTAAACCCCAGGGATCGACGGGCCCTTTCCAGCACAGGGACCACATCACCACAACGCACAATCAGGGGCTGACCCAGGGCCGCGAGTTGTTCGCGCAACTGCTCCAGCGCCTCCCTGCAAAACGCCCACTGGCGAGCCGACGCATCCGACTGGCTCCAGAACGCTGGCTCAACGATGTAGAGGGGAAGAACCGGCCCGTGAGCAGCCGCTTCAAGCAAAGGGCGGTGGTCAACGCAGCGAAGATCGCGCTTAAACCAAACCAACTGCATGGGCGACTGCAGCTGCGGCATCTGTCTGTTCAGCCGCGGTCACGCACCTTGAGATCGCGCAAGCGCTCATCCACCGAAGCCAGAAGCTCAATCGCAAACATGGGTGACTCCTGAACAGCGAACAGAAATTTTTCGCGATTCATCTCGATCAGGCGGCACGCGGTTTCAGCTATTGCCGTGCTCAGGCGGCAATGGTCCGAGGTCACCAGAGCGCCGGCACCGAAGACATCTCCCGCTGTGATCTGTTCATAGCCCTCAAGTCCATCCTCGGTTGTCCACACCAGGCGCACGCTTCCTTCCAGCAACCCAAACATCGAGGTGCCCGGTTCACCCGCTGCAAAGATCACCTCGCCAGCGTCGGCGACTCGAACTTCCCTTTTTGCAGCAAGGGCGCGCATGGTGTCGAGTGCGTTCAATCACCCAGCTCCTAACCGAGATCGTCATTCAAACGAACTGACGCTCCCAACGTGAGTCAAGAGCGTGACGTTGCCAACTTGGATGCATGACGTGTGGAGGGAGCGCGCTCGACTGGTCTAGGCGGTGGTGAGGGCCAAGGCGGCCCCAAAGCCCTGACGCACGTCCTCAGGGGTGAGACGGCCATCATGATCCTGATCAAGGGCGTCAAACACAGCGTCGCTGCCCATCCACTCATCGCGGGTAATGCAGCCATCACCGTTCATGTCGTTCAGAAGAAAGATTTCCTGAACGGCATGGCGGAAGGCCGCGCCACCTTCCAACTCTGCAAGGCGGTGAGCCAACTGTGCTTCAAGGGTTTCAATCGCTTTACTGAAACCCTTGATGCCCTCTCCTAGTTTGTCCGTGGCCATGCGGTCATCGGCCATCAGGGCATCGAAACGCTCACGATCGACATGGATCTGAACTTCACTTTGGCCAGGATTAGCACCATCCAACTTGCGAACGAGCTGTGCTTCGGTGTTGCGCAGCTGATCGAGAAGCTTTGGAGAGATCGTGAGCAGATCGCAACCCGCTAGTTCAACGATCTCCTCGGTATTGCGGAAGCTGGCACCCATCACTTCCGTCTTGTATCCGTAAGTCTTGAAATAGTTGAAGATGCGCGTCACCGAGAGAACACCAGGATCTTCAGGTCCGGGATAGGACTCCTTGCCTGTTTCGGCCTTGTACCAATCAAGGATTCGTCCAACAAATGGTGAAATCAGAGTGACGCCGGCCTCCGCGCAGGCGACAGCTTGACCGAACCCAAACAGCAGCGTGAGGTTGCAATGGATTCCTTCCTTCTCCAACACCTCCGCAGCCTTGATCCCCTCCCAGGTGGAAGCGATCTTGATCAGCACGCGATCATTGCTGATCCCAGCATCGTTGTAGAGACGCATCAATTTGCGCCCTTTGGCGATGGTGCCCTCAGCGTTGAAACTGAGGCGAGCATCCACCTCGGTTGACACACGACCGGGAACGAGCTTGAGAATTTCCTTTCCAAAGATCACGCTGATCTCATCGAGGGCCTCATGAACCACGTCTTCGACGGGAGCGTCCTCTCCGAGAAGCTTGCGGGATGAACGCAGCGCCTCATCGATCAGGTTCTGATAAGCGGGGATCTGCGCCGCAGCCAGGATCAACGAGGGATTGGTGGTGGCATCCCTGGGGGTGAAGCGTCCGATGGCCTCAAGATCTCCGGTATCCGCCACAACCACGGTCATGGCGGACAGTTGCTCAAGAAGGGAAGCCATGGAGGTGGAAAGGGGAGGTCAATCTTGGTCCGTAACGTAGCCAGCCAGAACGACCTGACATCCCCCGTTAACCGGCTCGTTTGAGCACCGGAACACTCACAGGAGTCAAAGCTGTTGTGGCTCCGCTGGGGGGGATTTTCTCAATCACCAGCAGACCATCAATGATCTTCTTGGCTACCGGCACTGCAACGGTGGAGCCGTAGGCATTGCCGCCCTGGGGTTCATCCACCACCACGAGCACCACATACCGGGGATCTTCGATGGGGAGGGTGGCCACGAAGCTGCAGATTTTGGCCGTTCCGGCATAGCTGCCATTCACTGATTTTTGGGCCGTCCCCGTTTTCCCCCCGATGCGGTAGCCGTGGGTTCGGACCCCTTTGCCGCTTCCTTTTTCAACCACGCTCTCCATCCAGCTGAGAACGGTGCGGGTGACCTCAGGTCGCATCAGAGGCACACCTTGGGAGCGATCCATGCTGGCCAATCCATCCCCTGCGCGAAGGCCGCGGGTGATGTGGGGGCTCACCAATCGTCCGCCATTGGCAAGGAGAGCATGCAGCTGGGCCAACTTGATGGGTGTGAGGGAAAAACCCTGGCCGAAAGCGGCTGTCGCCGGTTCGATCGGCTGGGTGGTGAACGTCTCATGTTTCTTGAGCTGACCCGCAACAGGCCCAGGCAGATCGGTGTCCGGCTTGGTGTTCAAACCCAATTTGGAAAGCCACTGCCAGTAACGGGTGGGTTTGACATTGCGCATCGCCTGCACCATGCCCACGTTGCTCGACACCTGCAGCACCGTGGGGAAATCAATGACCCCATTGCCCTGACGGTCATGGTTGAAGATCGGCCATCCTCCAATCTGGAGCTGACCGGTGTCGTTGACCGTGCCGTTGGGCTTGATCACCCCCTCCTGGAGGGCGATCGCGAGATTGATCGGCTTGAAGGTGGACCCAGGCTCGTAAAGGTCCTGAACCGACCACTCACGGAAACGAGCCGCTGGAAAGTCCCAGTAGCGGTTGGGGTCATAGGAGGGGGCAGAGGCCAAAGCCAACAATTCACCGTTGCG
Organism: Synechococcus sp.; assembly: GCA_035286005.1. Taxonomy (GTDB): domain Bacteria; phylum Cyanobacteriota; class Cyanobacteriia; order PCC-6307; family Cyanobiaceae; genus Synechococcus_C. The sequence goes on from JAYKIX010000092.1 coordinate 18,221, forward strand.
CACGTCCATGACGATCGCCACCCCTTTCTTCGCCTTCCACTCCTTCACCTGGGCCGCCACAGCCTTGGCGGCAAGCTCCTGCAAACGGGCATCCAGCGTTAGCTGGAGGCGCAGATCGTCCCCAAAGAATGTGCCAGCGGGCAGGCTGTCGGGCAGCGGAGTGCCATCTGCTCCACGTCGCAGATTGCGGGCCTGCTCATGCCGCTGCAGATCCTGATCCCGGCTTTGCTCAAGTCCGGCCTGGGGCACGCGCTCCTGATTGAGGAAACCCACCACATTCGCAAAGAGATCACCCTGGGGATAGACGCGGTGGGGATAGGCCTCGAGGTCGATCCCGCTGATGGCTAAGCGCCGGATCTCTGAGGCGGTTTCAGGATCAATGCCTTCAGCCAAACGGATGCCGGAGGGGCGATCACCCATGCGCTGCACCAGCTCTGCCATGGGCACGGCAAGCAGACTCGACAAACGGCGCGCCACATCAAGCGGTTCCCGCACCAGCGTTGGATCGTCGCCTGGGAACCGGAAATTGTTGGGATGGGCCCAGAGGCGGAAGCGCTCTTCATCGAGGGCCACCAGGCGTCCTGCTCGATCAACGATTGGACGCCGCGTCCCCAGAGGATCGGTGCGCTGGGTCTGCACGCTACGGGCACGGGCTTCGAGAGCAGA
>JAYKIX010000093.1:0-4802 GCA_035286005.1 Synechococcus sp.
CGACGCCAGCCCGATGGTCGTTCTCAGCGAGATCAAACAACGCCGCCACCAGCTGGGCTCCAGCCGCAGCATCCGGCGCCTGCTGGAGCGGCGCTGGTGGGTGGTGGTGCTGGCGCTGATGCTCACCGGCCTTGGCGCTGCACTCACAGGGGTGCTGTTCAAGGCCGGACTCAAATTGCTCGGGGGCTGGCGGCTGGAACTGCTGGCGGACTTTCCCGCCTGGATCGTGCTCCCCAGCCTGGGGGCAGGGGGCGGACTGATCTCCGCCCTGCTGGTGTCCCGCCTGGCACCCGCCGCAGGCGGCTCCGGCATCACCCACATCATGGGCTTCCTCAAACACCGGGCTGTGCCCATGGGCCTGCAGGTGGGCCTGGTGAAACTGGTGGCTGGCATCGTGGCCATCGGCAGTGGCTTCCCCCTGGGTCCAGAAGGTCCGGCGGTGCAGATGGGTGGATCCGTGGCGTGGCAGATGGCCCGCTGGCTCAAGGCCCCCGTGGCCTTCCGAAGGGTGATTGTTGCCGCCGGAGGCGGCGCCGGCATCGCCGCGGTGTTCAGCGCCCCGATCGGTGGCTTCATCTACGCCGTGGAGGAACTGCTCCACTCCGCACGCCCGGTGGTGCTGCTGCTGGTGATTGTCACCACCTTCTGGGCCGATGCCTGGGCCGATGTGCTCGGCCTGGTGGGCATCAGCCCGGCCACCGGAGGCCTGGATGCCACCCAGGGATTTCAGCTGGAACGGCAGTACACCCCCCTGGTGAATTTTCTGCCCATCGACCTGGGCTACCTGATCGGACTGGGGATGGTGGTGGGGGTGCTGGCTGAGTTCTACTGCCGTTATGTGCTGGCGATGCAACGCAAGGGAGATGCCTGGTTCGGCGATCACCTGGTGCTGCGCATGGTGCTCAGCGGTGGCGTGCTCGGAGCGGTGTATGCGTTTCTGCCCGATGCCTTCCACAACCTCGACGGTCTCAAGGACCTGATTGCCGACGGAAAAGCCGACATTCCGATGGCCCTGGGAACGTTTGTGGTGCTCTTCTTCAGCACCGGTCTGGCGGCGGCCTCAGGGGCCCCAGGCGGACTGTTTTTCCCGATGCTCACTTTGGGGGGCGCCATCGGTCTGGCCTGCGGCATCTGGGTGGAAGCCCTCACCGGCCATGTGCCCACCACCTACGTGTTCGCCGGCATGGGGGCCTTTGTGGCCAGTTGTTCGCGCACCCCGATCACGGCCATGTTCCTGGCCTTTGCCCTCACCAAGGATCTGTTGATCCTCAAACCGATCTTGGTGGCCTGCCTGGCCAGCTTCCTGATGGCCCGCCTGTTCGACGATCGCTCGATCTACGAGCGCCAGCTAGGCATGGAACTGGCCGATGAGGACAGACTGGAAGCAAAGCGCGAGCGCCGCGGAGGCATCCATCACGGCTGGATGGGGTCAGTGCGTCGCCGAGCCTTCACCCCTCCACCTCCTCCCAAACCCACACCGCCGGGAGACGGCTCCTGAACCAGGAAACCCTGCTATTTGATCCGTCGACACCGGAGCCCGGAGCCCTGAGAACGGTGCTGGCGTTCCCAAGCACCTACACCGTGGGCATTACGAGCCTGGGCTATCAGATCGTCTGGGCCACCCTGGCGATGCGATCCGACGTCGACGTACGCCGGCTTTTCACCGACCAGGGGGATCCGCCCCACCGGCACTGCGACCTGTTTGGGCTTTCTTTGAGCTGGGAACTCGACGGACCGGTGCTGCTCGATCTGCTGGAGCAACAGCGGATCCCGATCTGGAGTCACGAACGCAGCGAGGACCATCCGATCGTGTTCGGTGGCGGACCAGTACTCACCGCCAACCCGGAGCCCCTGGCACCGTTTTTCGACGTGGTGCTGTTGGGCGACGGCGAAGACCTGTTGCCGGCCTTCATCGATGCCCTCCAAAGCGTGAAGGGCCAGCCCCGAGCCGATCAACTGCAGCATCTGGCCCGGGTTCCAGGGATCTACGTGCCGGAGCTGCACGCCCCCCGCTATGGAAGGGACGGCACCTTACTGGGAATCACACCGGTGGTTCCGGAGATACCGGAACGGATCGCCAAGCAAACCTGGCGAGGCAACAGCCTCAGCCACTCCACGGTGATCACCCCTGAAGCGGCCTGGCCCGACATCCACATGGTGGAAGTGGTGCGCAGTTGCCCAGAGCTGTGCCGCTTCTGTCTGGCCAGCTACCTGACCCTGCCGTTCCGAACCCCGTCGCTCGAGGACGGCCTAATCCCGGCCGTGGAAAAGGGACTGAAAGCCACCAAACGCCTAGGCCTGCTGGGGGCCTCGGTAACCCAGCACCCTCAATTCAGCGATCTGCTCGAGTGGCTGGCCCACGACCGCTTTGATGACCTGCGCGTCAGCGTCAGTTCCGTGCGGGCCGCAACAGTCACCCCCGAGCTGGCAGCCGTGCTGGCAAGACGCGGCAGCAAATCGCTCACGATCGCGATCGAAAGCGGCAGCGAACGCATGCGCCGCGTGGTCAACAAAAAGCTCAGTGGCGAAGAAATCGAGGCCGCGGCCCGCCATGCCAAGCAAGGCGGACTGAAAGCCCTGAAGCTCTACGGAATGGTGGGACTTCCCTGCGAAAACGACGACGACGTGGAAAGCACGGCAGCGCTGCTGCTGGGCCTCAAGAAAGGCACACCTGGACTGCGCTTCACTCTGGGAGTGAGCACGTTCGTACCCAAGGCGCACACCCCCTTCCAATGGCATGGGGTGCGTCCCGAAGCGGAAAAGCGCCTGAAATTGCTGGCGAAACGCCTCAAACCCAAGGGGATTGATCTGCGCCCGGAAAGCTATGGCTGGAGCGTGATCCAGGCCCTGCTCTCTCGCAGCGACCGCCGTCTGGCTCCCGTGATCGCGGCGGTGCGAGGCTCCCAAGAAAGCCTGGGTGGCTGGAAAAAGGCCTATCGAGCCGCCCTCGCCGGTGAACTCCCTGAAGCCCGCAGCGCCGGTGTTGTCTTACCGCTGCCCCCCAGCTGGGAGAGCGTGGTGCATGACAACTGGGCCGCTGATGCGGTGCTGCCCTGGGGCCACCTTGATGGCCCCATGAGCCAAGACAAGCTTCAGGAGCACAGGGAGCAGGCTCTCAGCCTGGGCTGACCGCCGGCGTCTCTGCATCCCGCATCCGACTGCGCAGTCCTGCCAAGAGGATCCAGCCAGCGATATTCAGCCGACTGTCGAACAAGGGAATGTCGGTTCCATGCAGCACCACCAAAACGAGCACCGCCGCCCACCAGGCCCGATCGAACAAACCCTGACGTCCGCGACGCAAAGACACGATCAGCAGAGCGAGCACCAACCCGATGACGGCGATCGCCACAGGCACACCATGACTCACACCCAACTCCAACGGCAGGTTGTGGGAATGGCCATGCCACTTGCCGCTGCGGAGTGGATACAGCACTGAAAATGCCGCAGCCCCCCATCCCAACCAGGGCTTTTCGGCAATCAGCTGCATGGCCACCCCCCATTGACTCAGACGAGTGGAGGCCAGAGCGCGCTCAGACGCATAGCGGCTGTCACTGAGACGAGACCAAACCGACTCAGGCACCATGGCCCGGCTGAACTCCTGAAAGACTCCAGGAACCCCGGGCACTACCGCGAGCACTACGGGCAGCAACAGCAGCAACAGCAAGGGCAACAACCAGGGCCAACTCCCTGGCCCGAGCACCAGGGGCACCGCCAGCACCAATGCGCCCCAACCATTGCGGGACTCAGTGAGCACCAGAGCCGTCACCAAGGCGACAGCCAGGATCAACACCCCTCCCCGACGATTGCGATCGAGACCGGGCTGCACCAGAGCCGCCAGCATCAATGGCCACACCAGAGACAGCCATGCAGCGGCGATGTTGGCGTAATCAAACAGGCCAGACAAACGGCCCTCCGGTTCACCTCCTGGTGCCACGAACCAGATCACCAGGCCTCCAAGCAATTGCCAGGGACCTTGCCAACCCCACCACAACTGGCCTAATCCCGTCACCACCACCGGTGCCGTGCCAGCTACGAACCACAAGGCCGCACGACGCCGGGCCTGTGGCTCGGAAAGGTAAGGCTGAAACCCCCAGAAGCCCCAGAACCCGGGAAGCCAATTGGCCAGTCCGGCCCAGGCCAAATCCATGCGATCAGCACCGAAACAGCCCAGCACCATCAGCACACCAGCTCCGATTAGGGGCCAGTTCCAACGATCCCGCCAAAAAGAGCTTGGCCTGCGCAAGCTGCCCAGAACCAATGCCGGCAGAAACAACAAACCGGCCAGCAACACACTCGAAGGGAGCAGGAACAGCCCGAGTTGGAAAAGACACCAACCCCACGGAGAGGCAACGGCAGGGCAGTGGGCCTTCCACCAACCCGGCAAACGCATGCTCATGCGAACACCGCCGTACGACCGCGATACACCATCACCTGACGGCGCAGATGCAAGCGCACCGCCCGAGCCAAGGCCAAGCGTTCCGTATCACGGCCCTTGCGGATCAGATCGTCCACTTCATCCCGATGGCTCACATGCACGGTGGTCTGCTCAATGATCGGCCCGTCGTCCAGGTCTTCGGTGACGTAATGGGCCGTGGCACCAATCAACTTCACCCCCCGCTCCCAGGCCCGGTGATAGGGCTGCGCGCCCTTAAAGGCAGGCAAAAAGGAGTGGTGAATGTTGATCACCGTGGGGAACCGCTTGAGGAAGTCGGCACTCAGCACCTGCATGTACTTGGCCAACACCGCCAATTCAATGTCGTGCTCTTCCAGCAGCGCCAACATCTGAGCCTCCGCCTCGGGCT
>JAYKIX010000094.1:0-3301 GCA_035286005.1 Synechococcus sp.
TGATAAAGCCGCTCAGGCGAGTCCCGAGCGGTGCATCAACAACTGCGAAAGCAGTCCCTGCTGACCCACCAACAGCTCGCGCATCAAGCTGATCACCCCCACCCAGATCACGGGGGTGACATCCACGCCGCCTATGGGAGCGATGACGCGGCGGCTCAGGAGCAGGAAAGGCTCAGTGGGAACCGCCACCAACGGCCAGAACCCTGCCTTGAGATCCACCTGGGGGTACCAGGTGAGCACGATGCGCACCAAAAAGCACAGGGTCCAGACCGCCAACAGCAAGCCCAGTACCAGATGCACACCTGGCAGGAGCGCTACGAGGGTTGGCGTCACAAAGCTCAAAGCATCCGTGCCTGCATCGTAGAAACACACCGACAATCCCTAGGATCGTCGGATCCAGGCCATCGATTCCGGCTCGACATGACCCCCTCCCTTTCCAACTTTCTGAGCAGCCTCGTGTGGGGCACCGTGATCGTGGTCATCCCCGCCAGCATTGGTCTGTTTCTCCTGAGCCAGACCGACCAGCTCGACCGAAAGCTCTGAAGCGAACTCTGCCCCTGGTCATCACTCGTAGACTGAGACGACTAGGGGAAAAGAATGTTTAATGCCAGCCTCAACTTCGGCAGCCTGTGCGGCATCGCACTCGCTGTTGGAGGAGCACTGCTCTACTTCATGCGCAGCTTTAAACCTGCGCTGGCGAGAGACTATGACGTCTTTTTCTCTGCAGTTGGCTTGCTCTGCGGCGGCATCCTGCTCACCCAAAGCTGGCGCCTAGATCCGATTCTCCAGTTCGGAGTGTTTCTGCTTTCAGCCTCAACAGGTTTTTTTGCCTTTGAAAGTGTTCGGCTGCGCGGTGTCTCCGTCGAACAGGCAAGACGCTCGGCCTACTTTGATGACGAGCCGGTTCCGTCTCGTGGTCCTGCTGGAGGTCTAAACGGCGGCTGGGATTCCCCCTACGACCGCTTTGATGAGCCGCAGCCTCTGCGCCGACGCTTCCAGGGCTCCCCGGATGGGGAATACCGCGAAGGTGAACCTGGCGAAGAAGATTTTTATCGTCCCCGTCGCCCCTCCAGGGCTGCCATTCCTGAACAGGCCGCAAGTCGCCGCCGCGGCCGCGATGACTCCAGCGAAAGCTGGAACGATCGCAGTGAGCAGGAACGTCGCATGGCCCGCTTCGGCCGCAGGGACGATGGCCCAGATAATCGTCCCAACTTTGGCGATCGCCGCAGTCAACGCCAGGACACCCGTCGTGGCAGCCGTCCAAGCGCGGCACGCATGGATGCTCCAGAGAGGGAGCCTTCAAACTTCCGCAGCGCTCCGGCCAACCGTGGCCCTGGACGCCCTGCTGATGCTGCAGGTGCATCATCGGGATCGCCTGGACGGCCGCAGGGGTCTCCAATTCGGCAGGCATCCCCTGAAGACGCAGCCTTCTCACCCTCCAATCGACGTCCCACCGGAGACAGCACTTCCACATCCACGTCAAGCCGACCTGAGTCAGCGACGAACGGTGCCGGCCGCCCTGCCCCCCGCAGCTCGCGGCCCCGTGACAACAGCTCTCGTTTCGACGACTGAGCCGGGCAAGGCTGAAGCCGATGCTGCGACTGGCTGTGGTCTTCTCACGCCCGATTCAGCGGATCGGGGTTGTCGCAGCCATCACCCTGACGATGCTGAGCTGTTCACTCCAGGAGCGTCGCGCCCCTGGACGTCCGGACGAACGCCAACGCACTGATCCTGCGATCAGCGGGAATGGCAGTGTGCTCGCCCTGATCGTGGACCAACGGGGCAGGCCCACCGTGCAATTGCGAGATTTGCGCAGCGACCAACCACTGGCCCTACGCCACCTCAGCAGTCAGCAACCCCACAGTTCGCCTTCCCTGAGCTGGAATGGGCGCTATCTGGCAGTGATCACCCAACGGGGCAATCGGCGGATGGCCCTGATCGAAGACAGACTGACCGGTCGGGCCCATCCACTGCGCCTGCCGGGCAATCACGATCCCGTGCGCCTCAGCCTTGCCCCAGACGCCCAACAACTGGCCATCCAAGTGGCAGACCGCGGGCGCTGGCGCGTGGAAATGCTGGATCTCCGCAGTGTTCTCGAACCTGACCGTCCAGGTGGCCTACGCGAGACGACACCCGGCGACACACCATGACAACTGTCCTTCTGCGGGCAACAGGCCTTGGCAGCACGATGCTGCTGATCGCCGGGATCGTGGTGGGTTGCAGCAACGACGACATCCGCCCTCTGCACAGCCTCAACGGCGCCCTCGATCGCAGCAGTGATGCTCGGCGCGATCCCTCGCTTGCCCAAGGTTGGCTAGCGAGCATGGCCAGCCGAGACGGAAGAGAACGCATTGAACTGATCGATCTCCGCAACGGAACACCGGTGCCCACACCAGGACTGAACCGAGTGGATGCCCAACCGGTGAGCCTCAGCCTCAGCGCCGACGGCGAACGTCTGGCCCTGGTGCAACAGCGTGAAGGACGCACCGAACTGATGCTGTACCGCCGCAGCCTTGCTACTCTGCAGCGATTGGAACTCAACCCTCCCGGAGTCCCCCGCCAGGTCAGCCTCAGTGGCGACGGCCGCACCCTGGCGGTTCAGGTGAGTCGGGGAGGGCGATGGGATGTGGACATCCTCCGTCTGCCCTAGCGGTCAGGGGATCAGACCGGCCCAATGCAGGAAGGTGTCGTGACACAGCGCTTCCACCAGAAGCACTGCCACAAAACCGACCATGGCAAATCGCCCGTTCACCCGTTCGGCATAGGCGCTCCAGCCAAATGCGGGGATATCCGAGGTGGTGGCGCTGCTGGCCTGAGCTTGAGCGGTCGTCCCGTCGGGGGAGGTCGCGTCAGTGCTGCTGGAGGTCATGCGGCCGGCTCAAGAATGACCAAAGTCATAGCTGGCGGCGGGGAGCAACTGCCAGCCACCCTCACCATTGAGCGCGAGCACCAGGTCGTGGAACGAGGTGAGGGTCGGACGATGACCAACGCTCACCACTGCCATCTCACGTTCCACCAACAATGCATAGAGATGGCGCTCAGTGGCCACATCGAGCGCACTGGTGGCTTCATCGAGCACCACCACCTTGGGAGCATTGAGGAGAAGGCGGGCGAAGGCTAAGCGCTGCTGCTCACCCAACGACAACAGTCGGGGCCAGTCCTGCTTCACATCAAACGAGGGGTAACGCTCCAGCACGGACTGGAGCTGCACCTCCTGGAGCACCGCCCGGAGGTGATCATCGCTGAAGCGATCCGAATCCAGCGGGTAGCAGAGTTGCTCGCGCAACGAGCCGAGCGTCAT
>JAYKIX010000095.1:0-11894 GCA_035286005.1 Synechococcus sp.
CCCCTGCGATCGGCTGATCCAGCAACCGCGCCCTCAGCACTGCTGAGTGCAAGCCATCAAGCTCCCGCGCAAGCGGGGGCTTTTTGCTTGCTCAGAGCCAGTGGAGTGAGCCCCCGCCACGGCGGGGGCTGGTGCCTGGGGCCTGTTGCCTGGGCGCCTTTTTGGGCGCCTGCAGTGGCGCAAGCAGGGGCACAAAAAGGTGCGAAAACAGGGGCGGCTGGAGGCGCGGGATGACCGGGACACACGCGCGATGGGGCAGCTGCGATTCGCGAGGGCGGCAGAGCCGCGTCGATCAGGCGGCCTGTCTACGCGAAGTGCCCTGCCAGGGACAGGCCTGCAAGGGCTGAAGACGTGCCATGCGGCTCTCCCGCAGGGGCGGAGAGGGCACCAGGCGGAAGCGGTTGAGCACATCCACCTGCCAGCCATGCAGCTCCATGAACTCCTGCAGTCGTTGCACGGCCACCTCGGGAGCGGACAGGCGAAGGGCCCGCGCCGGATCCGAACTGAAATGACCGTTCTCATCCAGCCAACGGGGATGGCGGCCACTGCTGGCGACCAGGGTCACACTCCAGCGATGGGGTCGTGGCATGGGGCAGGAGCGCGTGCACGTGCGGCGATCTTGGCGCCTCCCCAGGGCTGACACCAGCCATCGCGGCAGGCTGCGGAGCATCTACGGCATCAAGGCTGCCTCGCTGTCTGCCACGAACCCCCGGGCAGGCTGCAGAGGGCAGGAGCCACGAGGCGGAACCAGCCTGGGCGAGGCCGGTTCCGCCTTCACCTGCACTCAGAGATCGTCTTCCACTTCCGCCTTGATCGTGCAATCGCTGGTGGGATAGCTCACGCACAGCAGCGCGAAGCCCTCCTCCATCTGGTCATCGTCAAGGAAGCTCTGATCCGATTGGTCGACACTGCCGCTGAGAATCTTGCCGGCACAGGTGCTGCAGGCCCCGGCGCGGCAGGAGTAAGGGAGATCGACACCCGCCTCCTCGGCAGCATCGAGAATGTAGGAATCGGCGGGGCAGCTGAAACTGCCGCCGCCTTCGATGGTGATGGTGAAGCTGTCGGCCATGGTGCATGCAGTGGCTCAGATTCTTTTTTGCCAGCATCGTTCTGCTTCTCCTGTCAGCCACGACACCGCCGCTGGCCCCGGTCACCGAACCCTGACCCGCCTCGCAAGCAATGCTGCAGGGGCGCCAGGCAACGCAACGGCCGTGGCCAGACAACGGGCGGCAAGCGGCTTGCCAGGCAGGGCCGGATCAGCGGGGGCTCAGGTCGTCCCGCCGCTGCTGGCTGAGCAACACCTGCAACGCCCGCTGCAGCGAGGGCGCCAGAGGCCTGAACTCAGCGAGCCTGCGGCTCCAGATCCTGCCGCTCTCCATCTCCTCACGGCTGGCAAGGGTGATGTCCTGCCCCTCCAGCAGCCGCAGCTGCTGCAGCGGCACGGTCAGCGGACCGAGGAAGACATGCAGCACCCTCTGGGGATCGGTGTGGGCAAACCAGTGCCGCAGCGGGCCCGCCTGCCAGCTGATCTCCTCGAGCAGTTCGCGGCGCACCGCCTGCTCAGGCGTTTCACCCGGATCAAGGTGGCCGCCGAACAGGCCCCAGGTCCCCGGAAAGACAATGCCGTCGATATCATCGCGCAGCTGCAGCAGCCAGCGGTCGTCCCTCTCCAGCATGGCCACGGCAATCTGGGGGATCATCGCTGCATTGCTGAGGGTGTGAGAACGCAGGGCGCTGTCGGCGACAGCCGCCAGCATCTCTGCACGGGGGGGAGCATGGCTGGCCCCCACGCAGCCGTGGCGACGTGATGGCAAGTTTGCCAGCCTCTGCAGCCCCGGCTGAGCTGTTGGCAGCCCATCCTTCCGATTGTCCGGGGCTTCCTTGAGCTGCCTGCCGCTGTCGTGCCACCAGGCCATGGTCCCGGCGGCGATGCCTGGCCGGCAGATCCTCTGGTGTGATGCGTCGTGCCCCGCTGGCCGCGGCCGGCTTGCGCGGCGGCTGCCGCAGCAAGAACTCTCCCATGCCCCATTCCGGGTGGAAGGAAGCTCTGCGGCGCGTCGTGCGATCGGCGCCCTGCCTCGTGCCGGCCATGGGGCCGGTGCCGGCGCTCGCTGGACCCTGAACAGCACGAGCCAGGCGGCTGCCCCAGCGGCCCTGACGCCGCAACAGCCCCGCACGCCCGGGGTTCCAGGATGTGCGCATCCGTTCCACACGCCCCGATGAACATCCACGGCAGCCCCTGGCGCACGATCGGCCTGGAGGAGGGCGGCGAGTCGGTGTGGGTGATCGACCAGACCCTGCTGCCCCATCGGTTTGAGACCCGTTCCCTGCGCACCCTGCAGGATGCGGCGGAGGCGATTCGCACGATGGTGGTGCGGGGCGCCCCCCTGATCGGGGTGACCGGCGCCTACGGCCTGATGCTGGCCCTGCAGCGCGACCCCTCTGATGCCGCTCTGCAGGCGGCCTTCGCGCTGTTGAACGCCAGCCGCCCCACGGCCGTCAATCTGCGCTGGGCCCTGGAGCGTGTGCGCGACCGCCTGCTGCCGCTGCCGGCGGCGGAGCGGGTGGCGGCGGCACGGGCCGAGGCCGGTGCCATCGCCGCGGAGGATGTGGCGATGTGCGAGGCAATCGGCGACCACGGCCTGGCGATCTTCCGTTCGATCGCCGCAGCCCGGCCTGCCGAGCGCCAGGGGCAACCCCTGAACGTGCTCACCCACTGCAACGCCGGCTGGCTCGCCACGGTCGACTGGGGCACCGCCCTGGCGCCGATCTACAAGGCGCACCGCGCCGGCCTGGCCATTCACGTGTGGGTGGATGAAACACGCCCCCGCAACCAGGGCGCCAGCCTGACCGCCTTCGAGCTGGGCCAGGAGGGGGTGCCCCATACCGTGATCGTCGACAACGCCGGCGGCCATCTGATGCAGCACGGCCAGGTGGATGCGGTGATCGTGGGCACCGATCGCACCACCCGCCGTGGGGATGTGTGCAACAAGATCGGCACCTACCTCAAGGCGCTGGCGGCCTGGGATAACCAGGTGCCGTTCTATGTGGCCCTGCCGGCCTCCACGATCGACTGGAGCCTCGACGACGGTGTGGCTGAGATCCCGATCGAAGCGCGATCCGCGCAGGAGGTGACCCATCTCCAGGGCCGAGATGATGCCGGTGCAATCACTAGCGTGCAGCTCACCCCCGATGGCAGCTCAGGCTTTAACCCCGCCTTTGATGTCACCCCGGCCCGACTGGTGACGGCCCTGATCACGGAACGGGGAGTGGCGGAGGCCAGCGAAGCGGGCCTCAAGGCTTTGTATGCCAATGACTGAGCAGGCCTTGCGAGAGCAACTGGTGGCGGTGGCCCGGCGCATGAATGCGTCGGGTCTCAATCAGGGCACCTCCGGCAATCTCTCGGCCCGCATTCCCGGGGGCTTGCTGATCACCCCCAGTTCGCTCCCTTACGACCTGATGGAACCCAGCGATCTGGTGGCGATTGATCTGAACGGATGGCCCTTGCAGGAGGGTGGACGCCGCCCCTCCTCGGAATGGCGTCTGCATGCCGATGTGCTGGCGGCTCGCCCCGAGCTGCAGGCGGTGCTCCATTGCCATCCGATCCACGGCACGGCCCTGGCTTGCCATGACAAAGGCATCCCCCCGTTCCACTACATGACGGCCGTGGCCGGGGGCGATGACATCCGCTGTGCCCCCTACGCCACGTTCGGCACCGAGGAGCTCTCCGCCTTCACGGTGGAGGCGATGGTTGATCGCAAGGCCTGCCTGCTGGCCCGCCACGGTCTGGTCAGCGCCGGCGACAGCCTGGATCAGGCGTTGGGAATTGCCGTGGAGGTGGAGACCCTGGCCCGGATGTATCTCCAGGCGCTGCAGCTTGGGGAACCGCCGTTGCTGTCTCCAGCGCAGATGCAGGCGGTGCATGCCCAGTTCCATGGCCTCCATTACGGCCAGCCGGATCAGAGCCCTAAGTGACGGCGGAAGAAGGCTTCTGTGGCCTCGAGCACAGCGATCTGCACGGCGCTGTCGCGGAAACCGTGGCCTTCCTCTGCGAAGGTCATCACCTCAACGGGAATGCCGTTGGTTCGTAGAGCCTCCGCCATCCTTTCCGTTTGTTCCGGAGGCACCACCTTGTCTTTGAGGCCCTGGAAGAAGATCATCGGGCAGCGAATCCGGCCGGCATGGTGCAGCGGTGAGCGCTGTTCGTAGACCGCCCGCTCCTGGGGCCAGGCGCCCACCAACCCGTCGAGGTAGCGGGCTTCGAAACGGTGGGTGTCGGAGGCCATGGCGGTGAGGTCGCTGACGGCATAACGGCAGGCGCCAGCCCGGAACACATCGGTGAAACACAGGCAGGCCAGGGTGGTGAAACCGCCGGCGCTCCCTCCTTCCATAGCGATCTGGTCGGGATGGGCCTGGCCTCTGACGATCAGGGCTCTGGCTGCGGCGGCGCAATCCTCCACGTCCACCACGCCCCAACCGCTCTGGAGGCGATCGCGATACGCCCGCCCGAATCCGGTGGAGCCCCCATAGTTCACGTCGACGACCCCCCATCCACGCGAGGTCCAGAACTGGATCCCGAGATTGAGGCCCGTGCGCGCCATGGCCGTGGGACCGCTGTGGCCCTTCACCAAAAGGGGAGCGGGGCCGTTCCGCTCGCCTGTGGGGGGGTAGTACCAGGCATGGGTGCGCCGACCGCCGCTGCCTTCAAACCAGAGGGCTTCGGCGTGGCTGATCTGTTCCGGTGCCAGCACCGACGGGCTGGCGGGGGAGTGGGTCCAGTGGCCGCTCGAGATCTCCAGTTCGAGCAGTCCCATACCGGTGTTGGCGTTGCTGGCGATCGCGACAGCTCGTCCGTCGGCAGCCCGGAGACCGGCCAGGTCGTTGAAGGGTTGGTCGATGGATTCGATGGCACCGCCATCGCTCAGGCGTTTCAGTTGCCACTGCCCTTGATCGCAGACGGCGGCCAGCACCTGCTTGCCATCCCAGGCGGTGGTGCTCATGCCATAGATCCACTGCGGCATGGCGGTTTCCGCTGGCATGGGCCAGGGCCGTTCCCAGTGGGTGGTTTGGCCATCCGGACGGGTGTGGATCAGATTCCACCAGCCGCTGCTGTCTTCCGCCACCAGCAGCCGCCCATCCGGCAGCCACTGGGGCTGGAACACAGACAGCCTGGACTGTGACTGTTCAGGGTCTGTCGTTCCGAGGAGCAGGCGGGGTGTGATGAGGTGGCCCAGGGCGTCCACCTCCGACCACCACAGTTGGCTGGCATCCCAGGGCATGGCCGGTTGCTGCCATTCCACCCAGGCCACCTGGCTGCCATCGGGGCTGAGTTGGAGGTAGCCAGCAAAATCCTGGGGGCTGTGCAGCACGCCGGGGCTTTGCTCTTCCCCGTCGAGCTCCACGCTCACCAGCCAATCGCGGCCGTCCTGTTCCATCACTCCAAGCCAGCGCTGCCGGTGGGGGTCGATCAGACCATCGGCCAGCGCCGAACCCGGCTTGGTGAGTCGGCGTGGAGGCGCGACGGCCTCCAGCGCCGCCGCTGAGGGACCCGTCTGGTTTAGGCCTGTCCAGCGCTGGGTCCAGAGGCAGCCATCGCCATCGTCGATCCACACCAGCAGCAGCTGATCACCATCGGCATGGCAGGCCAAAACGCCACCGCCGTAATCGTGCACACGACTGCGCAGGTTGCTGGGGGCGGGCGTGAGCTCCTGGGGGTCGCGCTCGGTGGCCTGCCAAGGGCGGATCAGGGCGGTGGTGCGTCCCCGCTCCTGGGGGCGCTGTTCCAGCCAAAGCACCCACGGCCCCACCAGTTGTGGATCCCGCAGCACCGGACTGCGGCCGAGCGCTATATCCGCTGGCAGCGGCAGGGATGGGTGGGAAGCAGGGGGGTGGGGCACAGCAGCAGGCAACGAGGGGCAGCTCAGGGCAGGGGTCAGGTCTGGCGATCACAGGCTCTGCCTAGAGTGGCGTTAACGACGTCATTGTGAGAAGAGGATCTTGGCTCGCAGCTTCGCTCAATTGGCACGGTCCGCTGAAAGGAGCAGCTCGTCCGTTGCGGTGGCCAAAGAGGCCCTCGATGTGTCTCCGCTGGAAATCCACAAACTGGGTGATGACGTGCTGCGTCAGGAGGCCAGGCGCATCAGCAAGGTGGATGAGTCGGTGCGCGAGCTGGCCCGCGACATGCTGCGCAGCATGTACACAGCCAAGGGGATCGGTTTGGCGGCTCCGCAGGTGGGGGTGCACAAGCAGCTGCTGGTGATTGACCTTGACCTTGAGAACCCCACCTCGCCGCCGCTGGTGCTGATCAACCCGGAGATCACCGCCTCGAGTGCCAGCGTCGACACGTACGAAGAAGGTTGTCTGAGCATCCCTGGGGTTTATCTCGATGTGGTGCGGCCCACGGCCATTCAGCTGAGTTACCGCGACGAGATGGGTCGTCCGAAAACGATGAAGGCCGACGGATTGATGGCCCGCTGCATCCAGCACGAGATGGATCACCTCAAAGGGGTGTTGTTTGTGGATCGCGTCACCGACTCCGGTGGCTTGAACAAGGAACTCAAGGACCACGGCTTTCAGGCCGCTGACGTCCGCTCTCTCGTCTGACGCCTTAGCTCCCTCTCCCCATGCCGATGAAACCCCTGGCCGGATTGTTCCTGGCCCTCGCCTGCGTGCTTGGTATCGCTGCCACAGGCTCTGTGTTTGAGCTGGCCTACGGCGATCCTGATCTGGGTGTGACCCCCACCCGTTGGATTCTCGGACTCACAGTGCCGGGCACGGTTGGGTCACTTCTTGTCGCGATTCGGCTCAATAAACCGGTTTGAGTTGGGTTCCCGACCCGCGTCATCACTTTTACGATCCAGTCGTCGCTTCCCCGACTCGATGGTTCGTTCTCTCTTTGCCACGTTCGCCCTTGCCCTCGCAGGGTCTGCACTGGTTCCAGGCGTATCGCAGCCTGTGAGGGCCGAGGGCTCGGTCTACCAAGTCCAACCTGTGGATGCGAGCAAATTCATCCTGGTCGCTGCCCCGATCGGGGCGGGAGCGTCAGCGCAGCTGAATATTTACGAGCAATACACGAGCAAGCGCCCCTGCTTTGCGGTGAGAAAGAGCTCTGCGGTGGAACCGAGCAGTGAGTCTTCGGCGCCGACCTCTACACCAGCCGATCCGTCACCTGCTACATCCGATGCTGCGATCAGTGCTGGTCCGGTTGTGGTGGATCCGCTGTTGACCAAGTTTGACCACACTGGCATTTGTCGCTGGTACATCGACAGCAATGGCTTTTCGCTTCGCGTCGGAGGCGATGACCTCGGCACCAAGTACAGGCTTACCGTCAGGAAAACCAATAACGACGTTGTGTTGGTGGCGGTGCCAAGGTCATTGTCAGCCAGCACTCATGTGGTGGCCCGAGCAGGAGGAGTTGCCACTGCAGCAAGCGACTTTTTGAAGTTGGAATTGGAGCCTGGCTGGAAGCTGATGCGCCGTCACTACGGCACGCGCGCCCAAGGTCATATCTATCTCTTTCGCGAGTTCTGGCCAGGAGAGGAGCCCCAGACGGCCCCAGCTGGAACACCAGAGGATCAGCCTGCTCCGGAGATGGCCACCCCTGCACCTCCGGCGCCGGAATCCTGAAGCGAGGCTGGTTGCTACATTGATGGGCTGGAAACCACGCTTGTTGCATGACTCAGGTCACGGTCGGAGAAAACGAAGGCATCGAATCAGCGCTGCGTCGCTTTAAGCGTCAGGTGTCTAAGGCTGGAATCTTTGCCGACCTCAAGCGTCTGCGTCACCACGAGACCCCCATCGAGAAGTACAAGCGCAAGGCTCAGCAGCGTCGTCGTCGTCGCTGATCACTTGTGATCCGGTCTTGAAAACCGGTACTTCCACCTGTTGGCTCCCAGCGCCTCTCTTCCCAGACTGGACAGAGACGCTGGGAGCAGGTTATGGATTTCAAGCTCAGGGGCATCCGGCAGTGGTTTGGGGACACCTTGTCCCATGCCATCGGTAATCCCCGCGAAGAAAAGATGCATCTGCCTCCTCCGATCGGTGCGCAGCCGTATCGCGATGCTCCAGAAAAGTCGAAGTGAGACTGGTTTCACAGCGACGCTGTGGCCCCTGCCCTTAGGCGGGAGCTTTGTTGTTGAAGCATGTGCTGTCGGTATCGAAACTGCGGAAACAGAGGGCTTGCGCCAGGTCGCTGCTGCGGATGTGGGCCTGGTCATTCAGGTCGGCCAGTGTGCGCGCCACCCTCAGAACTCTGATGGCACTGCGGGCACTGAGTTTGCGCACGGTCACGATCCGTTCCCACTGGTCGAGCACGCTGGATGGGAGGCCCCCATGGCTGCCAAGCTGTGGGGCATTGAGCAGAGCATTCAGGCAACCCTCGGGGTTGCGGGCGGTCATGCGTTCTCTCGCACCACGGATCTGATCGGTGGTGACGTGGCCGGCAGTTGGGGAAATCGTTTCTCCAGCAGCGACCAGGTTGGCGCGCATGGCATGGCTGCTGAGGCGTTCGAGTCGCAGCTGCAGGTCCAGACGATCGAGCAGTGGTCCTGATATTCGTGCCCAATAGCGTTGCCGTTGCAGCGGGGAGCAGCAGCAGGGATGATCCACATCGCCGAACCACCCGCATGGGCAGGGGTTGGTGGCAGCCACCAGGGTGATTTGACAGGGGAAGGCGCATTTCAGTCGGGCGCGGCTTAGCCACAGCACCCCTTCTTCGAGGGGTTGGCGCAACTGATCCAGAACGCGCCTTGGAAATTCGGCCAGCTCATCGAGGAACAACACGCCGCCATGGGCCAGGCTCAGTTCCCCTGGACGCGGCACGGTTCCGCCGCCGAGCAGTGCCGCAGCGGAGCAGCTGTGGTGTGGTGCTCGGAAGGGGCGCTTGCGGGCCAGCCCCTCCCCTGGACTCAGGACGCCTGCGATCGATTGCAGGCGGGTGATTTCAAGGGATTCCTGCGGCGTCATGGGCGGCAGCAGATTGGCCAGGTGCCGGGCCAAAAGGGTTTTTCCGCATCCCGGGGGGCCCACCATCAGCAGATGGTGCCCTCCCGCGGCGGCAAGCCCCAAGGCTGTCTGCGCTAACGGCTGACCTGTGATGAGGTTGGTGTCTGGCGTGGTCTGATCACAGGCTGTGCTGGCTGTGGTCTGGGCCCTTCCACGTGGCTCGGTTTGTTGGCTCGGCCCTTGACGTAGACGTTCCACCAGATCCCGCAGGCAATGGGCCGAGAGCACGGTCAGCTTCGGGACAAGCGCTGCTTCGCTGGCATTGGCCTCTGGCACCACCACGGCGGTGGCCTTCCTGGCAGCGGCCAGACAGGCCACCGCAAGGATGCCCCGACAGGGCCTCAGGCTGCCGTCGAGACCCAGCTCGCCGGCACACCACAAACCTTTGAGCAGGGGGGCATCGAGTTGACCACTGGCCGCCAGCAGGGCCAGGGCGATCGGGAGATCAAAGGACGGCCCCTCTTTGCGTAGATCCGCTGGGGCCAGGTTCACCACCACCCGCACGAGAGGTCCGCGAAAACCGCTGTTGCGCAGGGCCGCGCGCACCCGCTCTCGGGATTCTTGGATCGCAGCATCGGGCAATCCCACTAACTGCAGGCCTGGAAGACCAGGGGCGAGATCCACTTCAACAGTGACTGGGCAGGCGTCCAGTCCGACCAGTGAGGCGCTTTGGCAGCGTGCCAGCATTGCGATTCGGGCGGTGCATTGATTTGATGCCCGGCCTGTCTCAACCACACGTTCAATCACTGCCTGGAGCAGGCTTTCACCATGGCGGGTGACACGATCTTCGGTCGAATTCTGCGGGGAGAGATCCCCTGCGATGAGGTCTACAGCGATGACCGATGTCTGGCCTTCAGGGATGTGGCGCCCCAGGCCCCAGTGCACGTGTTGGTGATCCCGCGCCAACCGATCGAAAGCCTGCGGGAGGCCGCCGAAGACGATGAGGCCCTGTTGGGACATCTACTCTTGGTGGCCGCCAAGGTGGCCAAGCAGGAGGGGCTCGAGGCCTGGCGCACGGTGATCAACAGCGGAGCTGAGGCAGGCCAAACCGTGTTCCATCTGCATGTGCACGTGATTGGTGGACGTGCCCTGAATTGGCCGCCTGGATGAGCAGACAGCTCCGACGACCAGCCGCCACAATGGGCGTCAGGAAGGTGAGTTCATGGCGTCCCTGCAGTCATTTCGGGCCCAGCTGACAAGGCTGCGACGCCTTTCCCAGCCCTATTTCCTCCCTTACACCGCCACCAACGGCTGGTTGTTTGTCGCGTTGTTGCTGGCGCTGCTGTTCTGTGTGGCCGGCACGGTGTTGGCCTTGCTCTCAGGCCTGATGGCTGTTCTCGGCGTGCTGCTGCCGGGCATTACGGCGCAGTATCTCGGGGGCGTTCAGGGATCGCTGCACTTCATCTGGACCGTACCGATCACCTTGCCAGCCTTTGGCCCGTTCAGTCAGGGGTTGAAGTTGCTCTCCTGGGGGCAGGTGGTGATCACCCTGTTCGTGCTCGGCCTTGGTGGCTTTTTTGCCTGCCGCAATCGTTTGCGCCAGCGGCGTTGGGTGCCGTGGTTGTTGCTGGGCACGATCATCTTGATGTTGTTGTCTGTGAACGGCATCAATGCTGGGATCACCTTCATTGCCCGCGATCTGACCAATGCCCTGATTGCAAGGAACCCCGAGGTGAGCTACCGCAATCTTTGGGTGTATGGCATCTGCTTCATGGTGGCTCTGCCCATTCGTACGCTGCAGTATTTCCTCACCTCCAAGCTGAGCTTGGTTTGGCGTAATTGGCTGACCAAGAGCCTGGTTTCTGATTACTTCAAGGACCGTGCCTATTACGTGCTGAACCCCAATGAGGGTTCGGGTGGCGATGTGGATAATCCAGACCAGCGCATGGCCGATGACACGAAGAATTTCACCAAGGATGCACTGAAGTTCACGCTCGATATCTTTGATGCCATTCTGATGTTTACGCTGAATATCGCGATTCTTTGGAGTATTAGCGGGGAATTGGCTTTTGCTCTTGTCGTCTATGCCGCCACGATCACGGTTGTGATGGTGTTTGCTGGGCGCAAGTTAGCGAAGATCAACTCCGATCAGCTGCGTTATGAGGCTGATTTCCGTTATGGATTAGTGCACGTCAGGAATAATTCTGAGTCGATTGCCTTTTACTCGGGTGAGCCTGAAGAGTCCAGGGAGGTTGGCCGTCGGCTCGGCACCCTTATTGAAAACTTCAATCTTCTGATTATTTGGGAGGCAATTCTTCAGGCTCTGCAAAGAATCGGCAATTACGGCAGTAACTTTATACCGTATCTGATTCTTATTGTTCCGATCTTGGCCGGTGAGATGGATTATGGGGGATTCTCCCAGGCTAGTGTCGCGTACAATTTGGTGGAATATTCTCTATTTTTTATTATCAATCGAATCGAAGAGCTGGCTAGGTTCTCCGCTTCGGTGGGTCGCTTGGAAGGTTTTCAGTCAAATATTTCCCGCGTGGATCGAGAGGAGTACAAAGACTTTTTTGCTGAAATCACCCCTGACAGCGCCATCGTCTTGAAGGGTGCATCGGTGAAGACGCCGTTCTCCGATCGTCTGCTGGCGCGTGATCTCAACCTCAGCATTGCCTCAGGTCAGAGGCTTTTGGTTGTGGGTCCCTCCGGCTGTGGGAAGACCTCGCTGCTACGGGTGATCAGTGGCCTCTGGGCTTCTCCCACCGGCCAGGTCTCGACACCCCCATCGGGGGAGCTGTTGTTTATCCCCCAGCGTCCCTACATGACGCTCGGCTCGTTGCGCGAGCAACTCTGCTACCCGCTGGATTCGGATCGCTTCAGCGATGATCACCTCCGGGCGGTGCTCCAGGAGGTGCAGCTCCAGTCCGTGCTGGAGCGTTACCCCTCGT
>JAYKIX010000096.1:0-4977 GCA_035286005.1 Synechococcus sp.
AGGCAACAACAGCTGCCGGCAGGCATAGAGATTGAGGGTGAACAGCGGCAGGGCCAACGCCCATCGCGCCCAGAGGGGCCAGGCCATGGCGACAAACACAATGGCCTCATTGTGCGGAGCCCCTCAAGGGTGGCGACAAGGCCAGAGGAACAAGACCGTGGTTTAGCCCCCAAGCATCCCGTCGAGATAACTGGAGGCTCCAAGCTCCACTAGACGGGCATCCTTGGCCACCACAGTGTCGTGCAGGGTCTGGCGATAGCTCTCCAGGCGAGCCGTCAACGCCGCATCGGAGACTGAAAGGATCTGGGCTGCCAGAAGGCCGGCATTCAACCCCCCACCGATGGCCACAGTGGCCACAGGGATGCCACCGGGCATCTGCACAATCGAGTGGAGGGAGTCCACGCCGGAGAGTGCTCGGCTCTGCACCGGCACACCGATCACCGGCAGGGTGGTGAGGGCCGCGACCATCCCAGGCAGATGGGCGGCGCCACCGGCACCAGCCACGATCACCCCGAAGCCACACTCACGCGCCTGCTGCGCGAAAGTCACCATCTCCAATGGAGTGCGATGGGCCGACAGCACGCGCACCTCCACAGGCACCCCCAGATCCTCCAGGGCTGCCACAGCCGGATGCATGGTGGGGAGGTCGGAGTCGCTGCCCATAATCACGGCCACCCGAGGCTGCGCGGAGGGTGCTGATGAAGGGGAAGAGGTCACGGCTCTGACAGGGCGAAGGCGAACTGGCGAGACTGTCATCGTCCCTCACGGACCTCGTCCGGTCATCTGCCATGCGTCGGATCACGAACGTCCGCCTTCCTCAATGCCCAGGTGGCAGGCCATCCATCGAGGTGAACCGGTGGTCCGTCGTGGTGGATGAAAGCGAACGCATTGCCGCCTGCACACCCATGCCCGCAGGATCCGCCTGGTCTGGCGAGAACTGGAGTGGGGACTGGCTCAGCCCCATGGCGGTGGACCTGCAAATCAACGGGGGGCTGGGCCTGGCCTTCCCTGAACTGACCGAACAAGATCTACCGCGCTTGCAGGCCCTCCTGGATCGGCTCTGGGACGACGGCGTCGAGGCCATCAGCCCAACCCTGGTGACCTGTGGGATTGCCTCTCTACGTCAGGCCTTGGCGGTGCTGCGGACGGCCCGGGCCGAAGCCCAGCCGGGGCGGTGTCGCCTTTTGGGCGCCCATCTCGAAGGTCCGTTCCTGGCCGAGTCGCGGCGAGGGGCCCACCCGCGCGAGCATTTGTGCAGCCCCAGCCTGGAGGCGCTCGAGGCTCGGATCAGCGGCTTCGAGCATGACATTGCCCTGGTCACCCTCGCCCCTGAACTAGAAGGAGCAGCGGACGTCATCGAACGCCTGCGGGCCCTCAACATCACAGTGGCCCTCGGCCATAGCGCTGCCACTGCCGAGCAGGCCGCCCAGTCTTATCGGTTCGGTGTGGGCATGCTCACCCATGCCTTCAACGCCATGCCAGGGCTCCATCACCGTGCTCCTGGCCCGCTTGCCGAGGCCTGCCGCCATGGCAACGTCGCCCTTGGCCTGATTGCCGACGGCGTCCATGTGCACCCCACCATGGCGGTGCTGCTGCAGCAGTTGACTGGGAATCAATTGGTTTTGGTGAGTGACGCTCTCGCCCCCTACGGCCTGGCCGATGGACAGCATCGCTGGGATGACCGCGTGCTGTTGGTTGAGCAAGGCACCTGTCGACTGGAAGACGGCACCCTGGCTGGAGTCACCCTCCCTCTGTTGGAAGGTGTCTGCCGACTGGCGGCCTGGGGCAGACGTCCGGAGGCATCGATTTGGGCCGCCACCATGGCACCAAGACAAGTGTTGGAACCTGGGGAAGGCCACGATCCCGCCCACTGGCTCATCGGCCAGCCGCTCAACGATCTCCTGCGCTGGAACTGGGATGCTGAAAGCGGACAACTCAACTGGCGGCACGCTGTTTAGGATCCCGGCCGACTCGCCTTCACCCCTGCCCATGGCACCCGAGCAGCTGCTGAACGACAAGCAGACCGAAAAGCAGGAGGTGAAGGGCTACTTCGAAACCACCGGCTTCGATCGCTGGAACCGC
Organism: Synechococcus sp.; assembly: GCA_035286005.1. Taxonomy (GTDB): domain Bacteria; phylum Cyanobacteriota; class Cyanobacteriia; order PCC-6307; family Cyanobiaceae; genus Synechococcus_C. Next base: position 2,083 of record JAYKIX010000096.1, read on the forward strand.
ATTTACAGCGACAGCGATGAGGTGAACAAAGTGCAGCGCAACATCCGCATCGGCCACCAAAAAACCGTGGATGAAGTGCTGGCCTGGATTCGGGACAGCGGTGAACTCACCAACGTGAGCTTCTGCGATGCCGGGTGCGGTGTTGGGAGCCTGAGCCTGCCCCTGGCCGCCCTCGGGGCCGGGTCCATCACCGCCAGCGACATCTCTGAAGCCATGGCCCAAGAGGCCGACCGTCGCGCCCGCGAAGCCGGTCTGGACATGGCCAAACTCAACTTCAGCGCCTCTGACCTGGAAAGCATCAACGGTTCCTTCCACACCGTCTGCTGTCTGGATGTCTTCATTCATTACCCCCAGCCCGCCGCGGAAGAAATGGTGAAACACCTCTGCAGCCTCGCCGAAGACCGCTTGATTGTGAGCTTCGCCCCCTACACCCCTCTGCTGGCACTCCTGAAAGGGATTGGACAGCTGTTCCCTGGCCCAAGCAAAACCACCCGGGCTTACACCCTCAAGGAAACCGGGATCGTGAACGCTGCTGAAGCCTGTGGCTTTAAGATGGTGCGCCGCAGCCTGAACCAGGCCCCCTTCTACTTCTCCCGGTTGATCGAGTTCCGCAAGGCCTGAGGAGAATGCTGCCTATCCGCTGATCTGCTCAACGCAGGCTGAGGGGTTGCAGGCGTCCTTCGCGGAGGACACCGAGCTGAATCGGACGGGGCGGACCGGTCCGCGGCAGGGTCACCTCAACCCACAGGGTATCCGACGGCGAACGGAGCGATGGATCCTTCACATCGGGAGGGATGAACAGAGCCAGAGGTTCCGTCAACTCCAGCAGGGCTTGGCCATCCCTGCGGAGAAGCTGCCCGGAGTGGCGCGTGCCCTCTCCTCTGTCTCGAGCCACCAAGCGGTCGTCCTGCGCCTGCAGAACCACGGAGCGCGTCAGTGACTTCGTGCCGCTGGCGGGCAGCTCGGCACCCGCCAGCGGCACGAGCAAACGCAGGCTGACATAACGGCCGCGAATCGGCAGGTTGGGATCCAGAGGTTGCGCCAACGCCCAGAGCCGCGGAGAGGTGAGGCGCTCCATCCAGAAGCCGAGCCCAAGCACCAACAGGAGCCCACCCTGCAACAGCGCCAACAGCACACCAGAACGCCAATGCTTCATTGGGGAATCTCCTTGTGAGTCGGCAAGAGCGATCGACGTAATTGGTTCAACCCCCAGCCCCCCGCCAGACACAACAGCCCCAACCCAAGCAAGCTCAACGAGCGCTCGAATCGGCCCATCACTTCAGCGACATAAAAACCGATCAGGGTGAGCGCAAAGAGAGCCGTACCGAAATTGATTCTTTCGGCACGGCCTTCCGCCGTCCCCCAAACCATCAGACCAACAGCCCCAAGACCCCACCACAGGAAGGAGAGCGCCGTCAGCTGCTGCCCTTGCACCTGGAGGTCAATCAACATCCAGACCAAGGCCAAGGCCAGAGGCCAGGCCCGATGGCGGCGCAACAGCCAGGCCAGGGCCATCGGCATCCCAAGCATGAAGACCCAAATCAGCAGCTTCGACCAACTCGTCGGAGGGGGGATCGGCGGCTGTCCTGAAGCCGTCACGCCCAACAACAGCAAGCATGGAGGCATCAGAAAGCCCCCCACCCAAAGCAAAACGCGCTGGATCGGGGTGGCGACAGGTCGCATGGGCGCCGTGAAATAAGTGAGGGCCAACAGCACACTGCCCACGACCCAAGGGACACTCGACCAGGTCTTCAACTCAGGATCGAACCGCTCCAGCTCCAGGACGAGCAGTGACACCAACCAACTGGGCAAAAGAAGGCTCAACAGCGCAAGCTGCGGCCACTGACGCAGCAACCACCAGCCAACCGCCGCGGCGAGGGCCCACAGCAAGAGGCCCCAGCGGGCCGACCAATTGACTTCAAGATGGAAGATCTGGGCACAGAGAAACACCCCAGCCCCCAAGCTGACCGTCCCGACCGCATGCAGGCCCGTGGACATCACCGGCAGACGCCGGGCGAACCAATGGCCGCCGAAATGCATTCCCACGGTGCACACCCAAAGCAAGCCAAATCGGCTGAGGGGTGCGAGCTGATCCCAGTGGGCAGCAACAAACAACAACACCCCGGCTGCAAGCAACAGCGAACCCACCAGCACCAACAACCGCACCGGCCAGCTGAGCGAAGGCTGGGCTTGGCGCAATCGCCCCTCAGAGCGGTTCTTTTCCCAGGCCACGATCGAGGTGGCGAGGGCATCATCAATCAGACCAGCGTCTTGCCAACGCTGCAGGTGAAGCACCCAAGCCGGGGCTGAATCAGCCATCGTTCATGCAGAGCACACCAGACCTGGCTTTGGTTTAAGCACTCTTCTGCGAAGCAGCAAGGAACCTTCACGCTTGAGGCCGACGGAGGCGGATCCACGGCGATCACGCTTCGACGGCGCACCCGCAATTGACGTGCTCAAAACCTGAAAAGCTGGTGATGACGTTGATCGGTGCTGAGCGATGGGATGGTGGCTTGCAGCTCTGGTAAGCGCCTTGGCAGCACTGGGCTGTGGCCTGGGCCAGCGGAGACAGACCCGCAGGCTCTCCCAACTGCTCCAAGCCCGGGCAACCAGCGTGAATGAACTGGTGGATGTTCACGCGACAGTGGCGCGTGAACTGGGGGCAGGAGCCTTCCGAGAGCACGTGAAGCTGAGTGGCACCATCCGGTGCGGCACCCCCCTCACCTCACCTTGGACAGGTCAACACTGCGTGGCGTTTTGCGCCACAACCACGGCACTGGTGGAAGTGCAGGAGCAAACCACCACGACAGACAGCGATGGCGAGCAACGCACGGAATGGACTTGGGAACGCCGCGACGAAGTGCTCAATCGAGATCAGCAGCAGTGTCGCTTTGA
>JAYKIX010000097.1:0-8830 GCA_035286005.1 Synechococcus sp.
ACGGCACGGTTTCCTCTCGGCCATCGCTGTGTCGGAAGTGAATACGGAAGTCCTGCATGAACTCGTAATGCACCACCGTGTCGGGCGAATCGCTGGCGCTGTTGAGAAAGGTGTTGAGGCCCTCGCGTGAGACGTTGTCCACACAGGGCAACCCCAGCACATACAGCTGTTCCAGCGGCAAGGTGTCCTGCACAGCACGCAGGGCCTGAACCTGGCAACCCACTCCAATGGCCAACAAACGCTTGATCCCGCTACCCGGCAACTGCTCCAGCACCGAAAGGTTGTTCGAAAGGGTGGGTTTATTGACCCGGGCCGCCATCACCTCCTCCGGGGTCCTGGCCAACACCGGCATTGGTGTGAACCGATCATCCGGACTCTGCTGAACGCAGAGCACCGCATCCACCAAACCCGTCTTCAGGGCCTGAATGCCGAGATGGCTAACAATTCCGGTCCACTGCGCCCCCTCAATGGGCTGCCGTAGACGGGCCGTGAGCATCCTCTTTTGGACGCCGAAATAGAGCTCATCTTCATTGCTGAGGTCACGACTACGGCCGTGATGAAGCCGCTCCATTCCTTCAAAGTCCTGATGAAGGAATGCACAAGCCTGTCGCACGTAGGCCACCCAGCGGGAATCACACAATCCGCAGTCGCTGCAGAGATCCTTCGCTGGCCGCACCCCATCCCTAGGAATCGGACGGGCCCGTTCGTGGGGAGCAGGAGAAGCAGGGGCTTGCGTCACAGATCGGGCGGGCCTTTTGGCTCCCAACGCTAATCAGCGGATGTTGAGCAAGACTGGAGGCCAACGGAAATCAGCACGGCTGATGGCGGCCTCTGCACCAGACAGCAACAAGAAACCAAACGGCAAGCACCAATGGCTTGGGGCCAAGCCGCTGCGAACCATTCTGAGAATCAGCGCAGCGGTGGGCAGTGTTTGCGTTGTGGGGTCGCTGTTCACCGCCCTCTGGCCAGAACCAGAGCGCTTGGTCCCAGCCCTGCCTTCTGCGAAAAATCCCACGAGCCTGGCCCCCTTTCCCCGTCGGGCGGTCACGCTGATGGTGGTCGGTGTGGATGCCAACGACGTTGACGCCCCCATCAATCGAGCCGCCCCCTCAGGAGCGGCCAATGCCGACAGCGTGATGCTGATCCGGGTGGAAGCGCAAAAGCCCCTCCAGATCCTCCAGATGCCCACCGAACTCGGTGTGAATCTGCCGGGTGGCAGCACCATGCAATCGCTCTCCAGCAGCTACCGACAAGGTGGAGTGGCCCTGATGGCTGACGTGGTGGCTGAAGTGGTCGGTCTGCCCACGGGTGAGCCCTCCCGCTTTGTCGTCATGCCCAGAGGGGCTTTGCGCAGTCTGGTCAAAGGCCTTGGGGATCTGGACATCAAGCTCAACCAGACCCTGTCCCACTCCGATCAAGGTCAGAACTACAGCGTGAACCTTCAGGCCGGGCAACAGAAGCTCAATGCCTCCCAAGCAGAACAGCTGGCACGATTCCGGCCAGATCCACTCAAGGACGAGGAGCGTCGGCAACGGCAGCAGCTGCTGCTGAAGGCCATCCATGAGCAACTGCATCAGCCCAACGCAATCCTGATGCTTCCTGGACTGGTCAATGAGGTTGCGCCGCAGGTCAAAACCGACCTAAGCCCCAAGGAGTGGCTGAGCTTGGCTGCGGCCGTTCTCAGCAACAGCAATCCACCCATCGTCACCGCATTGCCGCTAGCCCCTCGCGCTGGGAAACAGCTCCTCAGGCAGCTCCAGCCTGGGGCAAAACCGCCGCTGTGGCCGAAGCCGAACTGAGGCTCCTCACACGCTGGCTGATCACCGCCAGCAAGGCCTCCACGGCCATCGCAGCTTCAGGTTGGCTGCCCTCGGCCAGCCAACCGCACCAAGGCAACCCGTCACGTCGCCGCTCTTGGCCTTGCCAATCCCCCCCCAGCTGCACCAGACCGAGCAGGGGAATGCGGCGCGATTCGCACAACGCAAGGTAGGCCGGAACGGTTCCAGGCATCGCCCCATCACCCAATAGTGAGGCCAGCAGCAGGGTGGGCATCCGCCAGGCACCCATGGCATCCAACCAGCTCTGCCCATCAGCCCCAAGGCGCCCAGGATCCCCACACAGCCGAACAAGCGACGGGGGCTGAACAGAGAGCGTCTGAAGTGCTGCATGGGGAGCGTCACCCACGGCCAGGCTGATGAGCGGCATGCCAAGTCCGTCGGCAAGGGTTGTGGCGCCTCGGCGCATCAACAACTCAGGCAGAGGCCCGGCGCCAACCACCACAAGAGTTTGATCGAGCATGGTTGGACCTTAACCAAGCTGATGCTGCCCCAAGAGTTGGGAGACAGACCCGCTCGGCACTACCATCAGGTTTCAGCTGTTCTCGTTTCGGGCGTCGTGACCAGTTTTCTGACTGCAGCCCGCACAGAGCAGGAAAAAATCCAGCAAGAGAACCGCCGGTTGCGACTGTTCAGTGGAACAGCCAATCCCGCACTGGCGCAAGAAATTTCTGCCTACCTCGGGGTTCCCGATGGCCCGCGGGTGTGCAAGCGCTTCGCTGATGGCGAGTTGTACGTCCAGATCCAAGAATCGATCCGAGGCTGTGACGTTTTCCTGATTCAGCCCACCTGCGCTCCGGTGAATGATCACCTGATGGAGCTGCTGATCATGGTGGACGCCTGCCGCAGGGCCTCCGCTCGCCAGATCACGGCCGTGGTGCCGTATTACGGCTATGCCCGCGCTGATCGCAAAACCGCCGGTCGCGAATCGATCACAGCCAAACTCACGGCCAACCTGCTCGCGAAATCAGGGGTGGATCGCGTGCTGGCCATGGATTTGCACTCTGCCCAGATCCAGGGTTACTTCGATATTCCCTGTGACCACATCTACGGATCTCCGGTGCTGGTGGACTATCTCTCAGCCCAAGACCTGGGGGAAGTGGTCGTGGTCTCTCCCGATGTGGGGGGCGTGGCCCGTGCCCGAGCCTTCGCCAAACAAATGAATGACGCGCCTCTGGCGATCATCGACAAACGACGCACAGGTCACAACAAAGCGGAAAGCCTCACGGTGATCGGTGATGTCGAGGGCAAAACAGCCATCCTCATTGACGACATGATCGACACCGGAGGCACGATCTGTTCTGGTGCACGGTTACTGCGCCAGCAGGGGGCGACGCGCGTGCTCGCCTCCGCCACTCACGCGGTGTTCTCTCCCCCAGCCTGCGAGCGACTCTCAACCGAAGGCCTGTTTGAGCAGGTGATTGTGACCAACAGCATCCCAATTCCCGAAGAGCGCACCTTCGCCCAGCTAAAAGTGCTGTCCGTGGCCAACATGCTGGGTGAAGCCATCTGGCGTATTCACGAAGAAAGTTCTGTCAGCTCGATGTTCCGCTGATTCGCATCGCAGCGATCAGCCCCGGCACCCATCCAACAGGTTCGTTGCAGGCTGTGCTGCCGCGCTCCTGGCCACCACCACTGTCTGGACCCCAGTCAGCAGGGCCCAAGACGCACCACCCTCAGGAGAGCCTTCTCCAACTGTGGGCGTGTGGATCACCAATAGCCCCAGTCCGGTGTACTACAGCCGGAAGAGGATCCGCCAGGCTGTTCAGGAACTCGATGAGGCAGGGTTCACTGCGATTTACCCCAATGTGTGGAGCCGGGGCACCACCTTCCATCGCAGTCGGTTTGCGCCCATTGAACCCCATCTGGCCTCCGTTGGCGTTGAACTGGATCCGATCTGCACCCTGAATCGGGAAGCCCGCAGGCGTGGGATGGATGTGATCCCCTGGTTCGAATACGGGCTGATGGAACCGGCCAACTCCAATGTGGTGAAACAGCACCCGGACTGGATCCTGGCCAAGGCCGACGGCAGTTCCATCGTCCTCATGCACGGCAAGGAGATGGTGTGGCTCAATCCCGCCCATCCCGAGGTGCGCAGCCGTTTCATTGGATTGGTGGTGGAAGTGTTGAAGCGCTGCCACATGGATGGCCTGCAGCTCGATGACCACTTCGCATGGCCCGTCGCCCTTGGCTATGACACCTACACGCGAATGCTCTATCGCCGGGAAACAGGCAAAGAACCACCGATCGATCACACCAATCGAGCCTGGATGCGCTGGCGACGCAGGCAATTGACCGGGCTTCTACGGCAACTGAGGCAAACGCTCAAGCAGGAGTCTCTGCCCCTGCAGATTTCCCTCTCTCCCGGGCCGTTCCGCTTCGCCTACAACCACTGGCTCCAGGACTGGGAACTTTGGGCCATCGGAGGATTGATTGACGACCTCGTGGTGCAGAACTACGCCTACTCCCTCCAGGGATTTACCAAAGACCTCCATCAGCCGGCACTCCGCAAAGCCCGCCAATGGGGTCTACCCGTCCAGATCGGCGTACTTGCCGGATTCGGAAGACGCACAACCCCCATGCCCGTGCTGGCTGAGCAAGTGCGGCTCAGCCAAGAACAGGGGTTTGGGGTGATTTTTTTCTACTGGGAAGGCCTTTGGGGCGCCCATTCCGGGGAAGAGGGGTCTGCTTTCAGACAGGGCGCCTTCCGATCCATGACCAGCAACAAAAAGCCCCGCTAGAAGCGGGGCCAGCACTGCAACCTTTCAAGATTCGGGCGATCAGTCTTCGCCGTCTTCCATAGCTGCACTGTCGCTGTGCGCTGCAGCAGCACCCGTAGGAATCAAACGAATCGCCTTTTTACCAAGCTTAATCTCAAATTCATCACCGGGCTCGAGATTGAGCATGGCGGTGTAAGCCTTGCCGATCAGAAGGTTGCCATTGCCTTGCACCGTTGCCACATAGGACAGCTTGCGACCACCCTTACCAATTCCCTTAGTTCCGCCACCCAGGTCAATCCCCTTGGCATTCAGCAGAGCTTCGTAAAAAGCAGTGAAGTTGACCCGCTGACCACCGTCTTTCTTGTCGGAAACATACCCACAGGCAGTAGCCAGGTCGGTCTTGGAAACATCCCCAAGATCTTTGACTTTGGCCAGTAGTTCGGAACCCGTGAGCATTTGAATCAGGTGTTATTGACCCACTAAATTTACACAATCAAAGTTCATATATGCAAGTGTTGCATCGAATCACTTGCATGGGAGGCCCCAAGCGCAGCCCAAAGCACACAGGCCACGCGGTGGAAAGCCCAAAGCAGTCCGCCCCCCAAGGCTTACGATGTGGAAATCCCCATCACCCGGCCGGTCTCTTGACCGGCTTTTTTGTGGAAAACCGGCCTTCTGAAGCTTCGCGCGCTCCTGGCTGGGGAAAACTTCGCGATCAGGCCGTCATCATCGCCACCACTTCCCGAGTGTTGGGGGAGAGATCGGCAGCATCCAACAACGACAAGGCCTGCTTCACCTGATCTTGACGAGTCTGTGAATAGCAACGCCAACGACTGAAGACTTTGGCCAGTCGGGAGGCAGTAATCGGATTGCGCTGATCCACAGCAATGATCTGTTCGGCCATGAAGCGGTACCCCCCACCATCGGCAGCATGAAACACCACGGGATTACCGGCTAATCCGCCCAACACAGCACGCACCGCATTGGGGGCCATGGGATCAAATCCTGGATGCTGCAGTAAAGACTGAATGCGCGTCAAACCGTCAGCGCGTGGTGTGGAGGCCTCAAGCCCAAACCAGGTATCGAAGATCACTGGACGTTCCTGCCAACGGTCATGGAAACGCTGCAAAGCCTGCTCACGCTGTGGACAATCGTGGGGCTGAAGAGCCCGCAGAGCACTGCGCGCCATGGTCATCGAAGAGCCGGTGACGGCCTCCAATGCCTCATCGCACACAGCAGTGTCATCGGCGGCTGCAAGCCAACTCCAGATCAGCCCGGTGAGCTGACGCTCACCCTGACCCTCCGGCCATGGACGCGTCAGAGAACCGCGCAAGCTGACAAGACGCCGTTGCAAGGAACTCGCCAGGACATGCCCGAAGGTTTGGCGCAGGGAAGCTGCGGCTCGATAGACCCCCAGGGGATCGGCCTCCTCCTGTAAGGCCTCCAACTCAGAGGCTCCGGGGAAACTCAGCAGAGTGGCCAAGATGGCCGGATCCGTCTCCGGGTCATCGGCAAGGAGCCCGGCCACGGCCGATTGCATCCGCTCTTCCAAGAGAAGATCTGGCGCACCGGCAGCACGAGCCAGCAGCAGACGTGTCCAGAGCTGTTGACCGGCATCCCATCGGGCGAACGCATCCGAGTCCTGTGAGAACAGGAGGAACAATTCCTCGCTTATTTGTTCGGCATGCCAGCGCACCGGTGCCGAAAACTGACGAAACACCGACAGCGCTGGAGGTTGCACCGACGCAGGCAGTCCTTCCACAACAACGGTCTGCTCGGCTTGATCAAGCACCAACAGGCGCTCCTGGCTGAAGCGTTGATCAACACCCACAAGCGCCCAAAGCACAGGAATCACCAAGGGGTGCTTCTCCAGCTGACCAGGGGTCGAAGGGGTGCGTTGTGCAAAGCGAAGGGTGAGCCGTCCCTTGGACGGTTGCCAATCCCTCTGCACAGTCACCTCAGGGGTGCCGGCCTGGCGATACCAACGATCAAATTGCGCAGGATCAAAACCAAGGGGCTGCCCTGTCTGCTGCGCACCCTCAACGATGGCCGCCAGAAAATCGTCGGTCGTGGCGGCTTGGCCGTCATGGCGGCTGAAATACAAACGCATCCCATTCATGAACCGCTGCTCACCGAGCAGGGTCCGAAGCATGCGGATCAGTTCTGCACCCTTCTCATAGATCGTCGTTGTATAGAAATTGTCGATGGCCTGATAGGCATCCGGCTTCACCGGATGGGCCGTGGGACCTGCATCCTCACGAAATTGGGTGTTGCGCAGCATTGAGGCGTCTTCAATGCGTTTGAGAGCTGGCGAGTGAAGATCAGCGGTGAAACACTGATCACGAAACACGGTGAGGCCTTCCTTGAGCGAAAGCTGAAACCAATCGCGGCAGGTGATGCGGTTACCCGACCAGTTGTGAAAATACTCATGGGCAACAACGCTCTCGATCCGTTCAAGTTCTCCATCGGTGGCTGTTTCCTCATCCGCCAGCACCAACTTGGAGTTGAAAATGTTGAGGCTCTTGTTCTCCATTGCGCCCATGTTGAAGTGGCGCACGGCAACGGTATTGAACTCATCAAGGTCGTATTCGAGGCCGTAGACCTGTTCATCCCAAGCCATCGAGCGCTTCAACGACGCCATGGCATGAGCCGTGAATGGCTCATCTCCAGGCTCCACGTGCAACCTCAGCGCCACCTGCTTTCCGGATGATGTGGTGAAGTGATCGCGAACCTCGCGCAGATCACCTGCCACAAGTGCAAACAAATAAGAGGGCTTGGGAAACGGGTCATCCCACACCACTTCATGGCGGCTTGGATCGGATGCGAGGGAACCGGAACTGATCAAATTTCCATTGGACAGCAGCACGGGATATCGGCTGCGGTCGGCTTCAATACGCACGCGATAACGGCTGAGCACATCAGGCCGATCGGGATGGAACGTGATGCGACGGAACCCTTCCGCCTCACACTGGGTGGTGAGCATGCCTCCGCTGGCATAAAGGCCTTCGAGCGAGGCATTCGCGAACGGATCCAGACGGCACACCGTGCTGAGAGTGAAAGGGTGATCCGGGGCCTGATGCACCACAAGCCCCGTGCCATCGCAGCGGTATTCGTCAGGGGCGAGAATCTGATCGTCAAGGCGAACCTCCAGCAGCTCAAGGTCAAGGCCCCGCAGTTCAATTGGGCCACAGGCCCCATCCACAGTCCTGGGCTCCATCTCCATGGTGCAAGTGACCTGGACCAGGCGTTCCTGCACCCGCACGTCGATCGTGATGCTGGGCAGCGAGAACGGATAAACCTTGTAGTCGGCAAGGTGAACGGTGGTACCGGCAGCCATGGCAGAGAGGCAGTGCTCTGATCCTGACGCAGGAGCCTGGGCCTCGGACACTGCAGAGAGGATTCACAGAAGGCGGCGCTGCAGCGGAACTGGTATCGAAAGCACAGGCGTTCTGGTCAGTTCTGGTCAACAAAAAGCCCCCGAGCGCAGGCTCGAGGGCAACGAATCCAGGATGAAGCAGGGTTCTGGCTCCATGGGCCGCCGAGGCAGGACTACTGATTGCCGCCATTGGAAGCTTTCAGAGCAGTCTCCGCCTCCTTGATCGCTTTCTTGTACTCATCGGGGAGCAACTGGGAACAACGCCCTTCAACGAAGGCCAGAAGCTGCAGCGTGCTCCCGAGAGAAAATTGATTTTTGGACAACGGTTTGCCGTTGTTCACACCAGCCAGCTTCAAACCATGCTGGTCATCGAAGTAGGCAACGATCGGGGTGACGTTGGCGGCCAATGCTGTTTTCAGAGCAACCTTTTCCTTGGCAAGGACGCACATGTTGATGGACGCCAGCATCAACAGTTTGTTGATCTCTTCCTGTGTTGCCGGTTTCTTATCAGCCCCGGCAGCCGCTTGCGCCCAACCAGCTGTACCTGAAAAGACAAGAGGAGCCACCAGCAGAGAGGCGGTGAGGAGCTGCTTGAGGCGATGCGGAAAGGAAACCAAAGCCCTGGACACAAGAACCCCACCATGGTGCCCCATTCGAGCGGTTCTTCAAGCAGACACAACCAAACGAATCGATGACCAAATCTGATCGACGCACCCGGAGCATGCTGCAAGGTCTCTGAACTCAGGCGGCAAGGGGCTCAGCGGCATCTTCAAGCCGGGTCTCATGGTGATGCTCCACAATCGCCAATTCGCCGTTCTGCCAGCTGTAGATGGCACGGGAGCGATAGCGATCCTGATCAATCAATCGCGTGTGCTCAAGGATGTGCCAGTCGGCGTAAT